>JAJRTM010000850.1 GCA_024278285.1 Planctomycetota bacterium | reverse complement strand
CAGATAATAGCCGTGCGATCTCGACTGGCTGTCAACACTTCTTCCCCCGAAGGCGAGAAGTAGGCGGCCAGAATTGCTTCGCGGTGTCCGACCAGTTCCTGCCCGTTAAGCGTTTGGATTTCTGCGTAATCATCAACCGACCACAGCAACGCACGATGATCTTCCGAACCAGAAAGCAAATATCGTCCATCCTGGGTCATCTCGCAGGCACGAACCGTTCCATCGTGTCCGCGGAATGTTTTTATGGATGTTCCTGTATCAATATCCCACACTTTAATCGCGTTGTCCTGTGCTCCTGAGATGAGCAGCTTTCCATCGTGAGAAAAAGAGACCGCACGAATCGGTCCGGTATGCCCTGTGAATGTCGAAAATAGTTGAGGTTCTTTTTTCTTCCCTTTCACCGCGGCAGCAAAATCGAACGGCTTGATTTCATCCGGGTTCCAATAAAGAATTTTGCGATCATACCCCCCGGTTGCAATTTGCGTTCCCGTTGGATGATACGCTACCGAATAAATCGGCCCTTGATGTTCAAGGAATTCGATGATCGGTTTTGCTTCTTTTCCCTGTTGGGAAATTTCCCAGACAATCGCTTTTTCGTCGTGACCAACCGTGACAATTCGATTACTGTTTTCTCCAATTGAATCATCTTCACTGGGAGAAAAGCCGGGCACGAAATCGGCATCCCACACCCACCATGTATGACCAACTAAAGTGACTGTTGACTTTGGATTATCGGGGTTTTCAAGATTCCATAATTTCGCCGTGTTATCGTAAGAAGTCGTCATCAACCAGCGTTGGTCATCACTGAATTTCACGCTGAGAACTGCATCCTGATGGGCAATCACGCTGGCAAGCAATTTCCCGGACGCCGCTTCCCAAATTTTGAGATTCCCCTGTTTATCGTTGCCTCCGGTTGCAATCAAATTCCCAGAAGGCGACCAGGCAACGCTATGTACATAAATGTTATCATGCAGAAGTTCCTGGACAATTTTTCCAGATTCCCGCTCCCAGATCCTGGCCTTGCCATCAAAGCAGGCAGTCACAAATTTCAATCCGTCCGGTGAAAAATCCAAACGGTGAACAGGAGCAGGGGACGAATACTCTCGCGAACTTTGACTGCACAAATACATCAGCCGTCCCCATTCCCAATTTCTGAGCGGAGCAGGACATTGCAACAGCAAACTTTGTGCGTCAGAAAAAGCATTCTCTTCTACCTTGGCAGCCGCTAAGCCAATTTTGGCGATGTAAGACTTATACTGTTCTGCTTCTCTCGCCTGAACCGCATTTTCTTTTTCAACGACTGCGATCGCTCGCTGCTTTTCGGCCTCTTTTTTTTGCTGCTCTGCTTTGTCGCGTTCCTGCTGAGCAATTGTCTTTTGTTTTTCAACTTTTTCTTTTTCCTGCAACACTTCGACTGTACGTTCATCTGCCTTTTCTTTCTCCTGTTTGGCAACTCCTTCCGCTGTAGTGGCTCGCATCATTTCCTGATTGATCCAGTAATAAGAAACTCCCACGATCAACAGTATCGCAGCCGCAAGACCAGCCATGACAAATTTGGCTAGCCGAAACATCCGCTGTTTTTTGTCGCGTTCAAGTTTGGCCTGTTGGATTTTATGATGGAGTTCTTTTTGAGTTGGCTCTTGCTTATCGATCAGTGATTCCGCCAGATCGAAATCTTTTTTCATCAACGCACATTCAGCATAAGCCAGTCTTGCCTCTAACTGGCCCTGTTTTGCATTTGCGTTATCTTTCCACAAGACCAACGCTTCTTCAAAACCAAACAAGCTGCGAGCGAATTTTTCGTAATCGTTTGAAGTGGTTGCCTCATCCAATTCCTGAGCTGCTTTTTTGGAAAGTTTCAAACTTTTTTCATGAGATAGATAACCACGCAGCGCATCCTGGAAAGCTTTGACACTCGGAAATCGATCTTGCGGATTGGTTTGCATCGCTCGCTTTGCGATTTCAACCAGTTCATCATCACGATCTGTCGGATTGATTGTATTGCGCATCGCTGCAGCGACACATCCCTGAACTGTTTTCCCGCGATGAGGGGGCCGTTCGGTAATGATCTCGTATAATATTGCACCGAGCAGATAAACATCGCTGGTGTAAGAAATCCGATCAATCGGCCCGGTTGCCATTTCCGGTGCCATGTAGGCAGGAGTGCCTCACATGCCATGCGCTCCGCTGATCAATCCTCGCTTCGTGAATTCTTTCGTCGGCAGCGCCAGCCCCCAGTCCATCACCAATACTTCTCCGTAGCCGCCAAGCATGATGTTTTCGGGCTTCAAATCGCGATGAATAATTCCTCGCGCGTGAGCAAACGCAATCGCATCACAAACCGAAAGAAGAATCTCCAGGTTTTCGTGCAGCGTCTTTTTCTGAACCACCTTATTCCACGGAGTTCCCTGCACATGCTTCATGGCATAGAAAAAGTTTCCTTCATGGTCCTGTCCCATTTCATGAATGGGGACGATATTGGGATGTTCTAAATCGCCGGTGACGATTGCTTCGTCGATAAACTTTTCCGTCTGGCCCGGTTTTTTTGCAATTTTTGTTTTGATCATCTTGATCGCCACGTTTCGCTCGACCGAACTTTGCAAGGCATTCCAGACAATCCCCATGCCCCCTTCGCCCAGTACTTCCACCAACTGGTACTCCGCCCGTGCATCACCTTGTCTGTTTTGTTCTTCAAGATGTCGTAACGGAATGGAATGTTGTGTTCCCGTTGCGTGCGAACCCGTTTCGTTCGCTTTGATCGTCATCCCGGGATCGGTGACTGAAGCCAGTCCCATCCCCCATGTTTTTTCAATCTCAGCGTCAACCGCTTCCAGATCACCATCTGAAATAAATGTTTGCGCAGAATCCGGGGAAGAGAAATCATCGTCCGACTGAACCGTTTTGTTTTCATCAAACGCAACCGCACCGCTGTCGGTGATTGATGTTTGCATTCCCGGATCGTCTGTACTTTCCGATTGAGAATCTCCTGAGAAATCTGAACTGACAATCGTTTGTTCCTGATCCGCCTGACGAGTCATCTCATCATCACAAACAGTTGCATTCCCAGCGTCATCATCAACTAAGATTTCCGTATTCTCCACGGGAGTTGGACGAGACGGGATGTCATCAAAAACAGTTTCGGTTGGTTCTTCATCAAACAACGCATGCTCAGAATCGAGCATGACCGTTTGATCGCCCTGATTATCGTGGTCGCTTTCTGAAGAAGCGTTTGCTTGCTCCCTTTCTGCCTGCAACTCATCATCAATCAGTGTCTTGTATTGATCCTCTTCTTGTAAATTCTCGCCGGAACTTTCTGGTTGCAAATCCGGGTCGAGAAAGGTTTGCATCGTCGGATCGATGGATTCAGAATCAAGCTGGTCAGAATTATTAGAAAGCTGCGCGTGACACTGTGGGCAGGTGCCGTTTTGCCACTGCTGGTCGGAAACTGATTGATGACATAACGGACATTCTCGCATAGAATAAACTCAAAATCTTTTTATCAAAACCTATAGAGTGCGTCGTGCCGCACGTTTATCAGTAACGATTCAGTGCCACTTAGCATCGCTCAAACAATTACTGTCGTTTTTTTGTTTGGCCAAAGGCCTCTTTCACCATAGCCTGGGGCATCGCCCCAGGTAAAAAGGATCGGATTGAATTATTGGCTGAAAGCCATAAACAAAAGCATTGAATATGGCTTTCAGCCAAAAGGTTTCATGCTGATCTCTTCCTGGGGCGATGCCCCAGGCTATGATGGGATTGGCCTTCAGCCAATAAAATTAACATTGAAGATACGCCAGTTATTATTTTGCAGATGCTTATTCAACTTTCGGAACCTCAACTTCTGGTGTTTCAGGAACCACCATTTCACCTGCATCATCGGTTGGCGGGCGATCCTGTAATCCCTGACTGTTATCCGCCGGACGCCCGTTCCTTAACAGTAGATCATAAACAATCCGCATCGTCTGGTCACCCGGTTCCTGTTGTAAAATTTGATATCGACCATCAGGCAGGTCATGTTCTTCCACAAAACCGACAAAATCGTTTAACATTTTCAGTGCCTCGTCTCCTTTGAGTGTAATGTTATCACGAACCGTCCCGTCTGCATTAAACACGCGAAGTTTCACAATTCGTTCATCGACACTTTCAGAATCTTCATTGGTAATGACACTTTCAGATTGCAACTGTTGTTCGGATGAGTCCGTAGTAGAATCGTTAGAAATAACTGTTCCGGTACTGCTGCGAGATTGAAGTACGGGGACTTCGACACTCAAGTCAAAAGCAATTCCCCCTGCCAGTCCTTCGCCGGGAATTTCCGCCAACGAAACAATTGCAGGGAGTGTCAGTTCTGTTCCCTGTTCGGAAAAGAAAATATTGATATCATCTGCAATAGAAATCGTAATCGGAATATCGGCAGCCGGGTTGTTCGGATCGGGGTTGGAGGTGTAAAAATGAGCGTACAGGAAATTACTCGGCGTCGGTTCGATGCGGTCAAAAGTTTCGACGGTTCCATCCGCCCAGTCAATTGTTATCGCAAAACGAACTTCATTCAGTCGCCCGAAGTCGCCGGAAATGGTCGCTTCCCCCGATGCCTTCACCTGAGGCGTTAATATGTTTTCCAACAAAGGCAACTTCTGAATGATCGCCCCGGTTCGCGATTGAATAATCACATCATCCGCAATCGT
>JAJRTM010000849.1 GCA_024278285.1 Planctomycetota bacterium | reverse complement strand
TCAAACAGATCATTAACGATCACATCAGGATGTTTTCCCGCAGTTTCAATTCCGTTATCAGCAGCCAGTTTCTGAACGGCTTCGGTATCGTGCATTTCACAGCCGGCTGCTTCTTCGAACAGGTCTGCATATTTTCGGCGAGGCCACGGCGAGGAGAAATCGATTGTTGCTGCACCATCTCCATCGCCCCAGGGGAGCGTCATCGTTTCGCTGATCGCCTTGATCGCGTCAGTCACAATTGCTTCGGTGAGATCCATCATCGATTCGTAATTGCCGTACGCCTGATAAATTTCGATCATCGTAAATTCAGGATTGTGAGTTGCATCAATTCCTTCATTACGGAAGACGCGACCGATTTCGTAAACCCGTTCGATGCCGCCCACCATTAAACGCTTCAAGTGTAGTTCAAGCGCGATCCGCAAAAACAGATCGATATCGAGTGCATTATGATGCGTAATAAACGGTCGAGCCGCGGCTCCGCCTGCAATCGCGTGCAGCACGGGAGTTTCGACTTCGACAAAGTTTTCGCCGCGAAGTGTCTGCCGGATTGAATCGAGAATTTTTGATCGCTCGAGCATCCGATCCAACACACCTTCGTTGTAAATTAAATCGAGATAACGCTGCCGAAGCAGCATTTCGGTATCTTTGGCACCATGAAATTTTTCGGGCGGTTGCGCCAGCGACTTACATAAAATGCAGAACTCTTCAACAAAAATAGAAGCCTCTCCCGATTGCGTTCGCTTCAGTTTTCCATCGACCCCCAGAAGATCGCCCAGATCCAACGCAGACATCAGCGCCCACTGTTGTTCGGTTAAATCACCCCGCGAAAAGAGAAGTTGAATCCGTCCGGTCGCATCTTTGACATCGAGAAAACGGAGCTTCCCCGCTTTTCGTCTTCCCATAATTCGGGCAGCAATGCGAACGGTCTCCCCTTCTTCGCCCGTTTCTTCCGGACAAAGGGGACGAACTTCTGCAATCGAGCGATGCCCGTCGTATCGTTGACCGTACGGGTCGAGTCCCATCTCACGAATTTTGTCCGCTTTTTCGAGCCGGGCTTTTTCGAAACGATCTATCTTTTGTGGCTTGTTACTCATGTCTGAACTGCTTTAATGTCATTAGTTTTGTTCAGGCGAGCCGGGAGTGTAAACCCCCTGGTTACTTGGTCGGCACATCAACCCCACCCGGAGGTTAACACCCCCGGCTCGCCTGATTCCAGAAGCGGAGAATCATCGGAAAATCCGGGAGGCGGGTCAACGTCCACGGCCTTGAAAAGAGAAATCAGTCCTTGATAAAGAGAAAACAACTTCAATTCAGGTTATTTTCCGCTCTTTTTGATCATCGATGTGTCGATTACGCAGCGAAAACCGGTATGAAAACAGGGAGAAGTGACATCGCTTCGCATGCGGGCCGCATTGCGGTAGCCGGTGCAGTTGTTCGTATTACACATAAACGATCCCCCGCGAGTGACCCGTTTTTCAATTTCCGGTTCCGCAGGATCGAGCCAGTCATCGGGGCCTTTCGGGTTTCGCTTCGGGCTGTGAAAAAAATAATCCTGGCGATAATAATCGCTGACCCACTCCCAGAGATTGCCGGACATGTCGTATAAACCGAAACGATTCGGCGGAAAGGATTTAACGGGTGATGAATTCAAAAAGCCATCTTTATTCTGGCGATCCAACGGAAAATCCCCTTGCCAGTAATTGCACATATATTTGCCGTCCGGAACTAACTCGTTTCCCCAGTTATATTTTTCGTCCTCAACACCGCCACGGGCAGCATATTCCCATTCCGCTTCGGTTGGTAATCGCTTCCCGGCCCATTTGCAATACGCCAGACAATCTTCATAGGTCACATTCACAACCGGGTGATCCATAATATCCTTGATGGAAGTATCTGGTCCTGTTGGATGCCGCCAGTCTGCGTCTTTCTGGTATTTCCAGGCTTGATATTCCCATCCCTGATAGTCGTCTCTAAAATTCTTTCGGTCAAAATCTTCGTTAAATACCAAAGCCCCCGCCACAAGATTTTCTTCGGGGATCAACGAAATATCCGGAACGATTCCGATAAAATCCTCCCGCTTGGGAATTTTCTCTGCAGAAGTAACGTATTTGGTTTCTTCAACAAATTTAGCGAACTGAGTGTTGGTCACTTCTGTTATATCCATCCAGAAACCATCGACCATTACTTCATGCTGCGGGTATTCGTCGAGCTTGATGCGATCAGGATTCGGCTTGCCCGGCTTGACCAGAAAATCAGTTCCCATTTTGAACGTGCCACCGGGAATCCAGACCATTCCTTTCGGGGCAGTGCCGATTGGTTCAGTAATAGGTGGGGGGCCGTTGGGATCTTTTTTATCGGGAGCATCCAGAGCAGTTTGACCGGCTTCATCGCTGGAAACCTCACTGGTAATTAAAGACTGCGAACCAGCAAGCACCCACGCCAAAAACCCGGCACAGGCAACAAAAATAATCATCGGAATCAGGGAAGAAGATTTCATCTTACGATACTCCGCAAAAGGCAGGACCACTACGAACTCAGATCGCTTTGTTCAAAATTTCGTTGACGTTCAATTCTATACCTGTATTCTGTCAGAAAACAACTCGCAAGGTATAATCTGGATGAAAGAATCGGTATTCTGTCACGATTCTTAGCGGGAAGACTAAATGAATCAACGGAAGGCGTTAGCCGTTGGTATAGCAAAAGAGGAAACATCCATTGAATGACATCTTACAGAAAATCGTCGAACACAAACAAGAAGAAATTGCTCGCGCAAAAATAGCCGTGCCGTTTGATGATCTGGTAAGTCAGTTGACAAACGCTCCTGTGGTACGAGATTTTGTCTTCCAATTGCGAATGAGTCATCCGATGGGGGTCATCGCAGAAGTGAAAAAAGCATCTCCTTCAGCGGGGATCATTCGCGAAGATTTCAACCCGGTTGAAATTGCGAAAATCTACGAACAAAACGGAGCCGCCTGCATTAGCGTTCTTACTGACGAAAATTTCTTTCAGGGAAAACTTTCCTACCTTGCAGATGTCCGCAAAGCGGTTGAACTTCCGTTGATCCGAAAAGATTTCATTCTGGATCGTTACCAAATTGCAGAAGCAAGAATCGCCGGGGCAGATTGTGTGTTGTTAATTGCAGAATGTCTGGATGACGAACAGCTACGCTCGCTGTATCAATACACACGCGAACTCGGCATGCAGGCGTTGGTTGAATTGTACGAAGAATCGAACCTGGAACGTGTGCTCAAATTGAATCCGCACATTATTGGTGTCAATAACCGTAACCTGCGCACGTTCGAAACGGATTTGAATCATTCGATTCGCCTGCATAAAAAAGTGCGAGAAACAATCCTGTTCGTCAGTGAAAGTGGCATCAAAAACAATGACGATGTTCGCCTGCTGATCGATTCCGGCGTCCACGCGATTCTCGTCGGCGAAACTTTAATGCGTTCCGACGACATCGGCCTGGCATTACGCAATTTGCTTGCGTAGCCTCTTTAGTATCGCTCGAACAATTACTGTCTGGTTTCATCTAAATTTTGGCTGAAGGCCTCTTTCACCATAGCCTGGGGCAACGCCCCAAGTAAAATTGTTTGATTGTTATTTTTGGCTGAAAGCCATATTCAATGCTTTTGTTCATGGCTTTCAGCCAAAAGGTTGACAACCTATCTGTTCCTGGGGCGTTGCCCCAGGCTATGATGATTATGGCCTTCAGCCAAGAAAATGGAGCATCAAGGATTACGACAATTATTATTCGAGCGATCCTTACCTGAAAATAAATTTCTCGGGTTGCTACGCAACACAGACAACCCTGAACGGGATTGTCTGTGGTACCCGGTAGATTGAATTTCAATGCTTTGCAGATGATGCGGGATACTCTTTGAGTCTGATGTTTTTTTCTCTGTAACCTCTGAGTCTCTGTGGTTATTTAATTTTTTCTTGTTTGGCTCCGGTTATGCCGGGTTAAGAAATAGATGTCCTTCTTGGAGATAGTGATGCCTCGATTGTATTTTCGACTTTTGATGTTGTTCGCGTTTTGCCTGACCCATTTTCACTCAGCAGTTGCAGCCACGGCGGAAAAACCGAATGTGTTATTTATTGCAGTGGACGACCTTAACGACTGGATTGGCGTTTTAGGCGGGCATCCACAAACCGTGACCCCGAATATAGATCGTCTTGCCAATCGCGGGATGTTGTTCACGCGATGTTACTGCGCGGCTCCTGCCTGCAATCCATCACGAGCGGCGTTGATGACAGGGATTCGCCCTTCCACATCGGGAGTTTATCACAATCCAGATCCCTGGCGAAAAGCATTACCCGATGCCGTGACGATTCCTCAGCATTTTATGGCTCATGGCTACCGCGCGATCGGCTCCGGAAAAATATATCACGGCGCGTTTCCCGATCCGCAATCCTGGGATGAATTTTTTCCCTCGAAGGAAAAACAATCTCCCGGTGATCCCATGCCTGCCAAAAGACCGATCAACGGAATACCGAATACGGCTCATTTCGATTGGGGCCCTGTTGATGTCGATGATTCGCAAATGGGAGATGCGCAGGTTGCAGATTGGGTCATTGGACAGCTTGGAAAAAAACATCAACAGCCGCTTTTTCTGGCGTGTGGTTTCTATCGGCCTCATCTTCCCTGGTATGTTCCTCAAGAATATTTCGACATGTTTCCGCTGGAATCGATTCAACTTCCGGAAACAAAAATTGATGATCTTGACGATATTCCGAAAGCTGGAATAAGGATTGCCAGACCAAACCGCGATCACAAAACAGTGCTTCAGTACAATCAATGGAAACCCGCCGTGCAGGGATATCTGGCTTCCATCGCTTTTGCCGATAAACAGATCGGTCGAGTGCTGGACGCTCTCGACGACGGACCCAATACAGAGAATACGATTATCATCCTCTGGACAGATCACGGCTGGCATCTGGGCGAGAAACAGCATTGGCGAAAGTTTGCCCTGTGGGAAGAAGCAGCGCGCACGCCGATGATTATTGTTGCCCCGGGGGTTAAAGCGGGCAGCCGATGCAAAACGCCGGTCAACCTGCTCGATCTTTATCCCACCCTGATCGACTTATGCAATTTGAAACAGCGACCGGAACTGGAAGGAGTCAGCTTGAAACCATTATTGACTGATCCACAAACCAAATGGGATCGGCCTTCGTTAACGACCCACGGCAAAAATAATCACGCATTACGTTCTTCCCGCTATCGCTACATCCGCTACGCCGACGGCAGCGAAGAATTGTACGATCACGATGAAGACCCGATGGAATACAACAACATGGCAGATAAAGCTGACCTGCAAAAAGTAAAACAGGAATTTTCCAAATGGTTGCCGAAAATCAATGCCGAAGAAAGACGCCGAAAGAAAAGGAAAAGATGAGCCAGGTAGAGACAGAGTCACCCGAGGAATTGTAGTGAAAAGTTTGAAGATTAGAATGATCGATGCCTGAAAATCAAACCCCTCAGATTAGTTCATGACACAGATAATCCGTAGCGGAATTATCCGTGCTACCCGGTCTGCAGAATAGTTAAACAAAAAGAAAGCAGTCTAATGGCTCTATCACCAAGTCGCTTTGAAATAGTTCCTCAACCGAATCAGGAAGTCTCTTTTCAAGTGCAGGGCATCGAAAAAATTCGCTGGCATTTTGGTAAGCAGTACCCACGGCCTTTTTTCTATCCGTTATGCGGCCCTTCAAATGTTTCCTTAACACGTATCGGGCACCCCGGCGTTGCGAACCATGATCATCATCGTTCAATCTGGTTTGCTCATCACAAAGTGCTTGGTAATAATTTCTGGTCAGACAGTACCGAAGCAGTTGTCAGACAACGAGAATGGTTGCGGTACCAAGATGGTCAGGAAGAAGCAATGATGGCGGTTCGCTTAGACTGGCTCGACGGACATGACCCTGCCCCATTATTAACGCAGAATTTAATTGCTGGATTTCGCCTGCATTCCGATCACGGAACGCTGCTCGAATTACAATCAACTTTTGTACCACAGGCAGATCAGTTGGAGTTGGGGAAAACGAATTTTGGTTTCCTGGCTGTACGAGTCGCCAAAAGTATCTCCAGCTACTTCGGGCATGGGATTATTCAAAACGACAAAGGTGAACAGGGAGAGGAAAATGTATTTGGCAAACCTTCTGCCTGGATCGATTACAGCGGCCCGATTGCGGTTAGCACAGGCAAGCAGCGACACTTTGTGACTGAAGGGATTACGTATTACGATCACCCGGAAAACATCAGCTATCCCTCCCGCTGGCATGTACGAAAAGATGGCTGGATGGGGGCCTCGGTTTGCCGCGATTCTTCCATTTTACTCACAAAGAAAAAACCACTCACCTTGCGATACCTGCTGCACGCCCATCCGGGAGCAGCCGATTTAGCCAAGCAAAAAGAATTAAGTAAAACATTTGCAGACTCCGCAAAATACCTGCTCAAAAAAGCAACCACCGGGCATTCACAATGGGAAATTGAACGAGCGTAACTGTAAGGATAATCTGTCATCGTTTAAGGATTAGACTGATCCAGCACTATCAACAACGAATAGTGTTTCGGAATATTAAAGGTGTCAGAATTAAAGGTGTCAGGAACCGTTTTTAGTCAAATTGCACGAAAAACATGGTAAATAGGAAAGAATAAGCGAGATAAAAGCAGGATAATATACTAAAAACGAAATAAACGGTTCCTGACACCTTTATTTTTGTGAATACTCATCACTTGAAATCCTTTCGTGTGGTGCAAAAGTTGTTTACCCGTCTTACGAAAAAAAGACGAATAATGCGGGAGAATTTCAAGTATTTCAGAAAAATAACCCCCATCAACAAATGGAGATCGTTTGTTTAAGGACTAGCCGCCGTTTATTTGTAAACGATAAATGAGCCACCCAGGGAACACGTCTTAACCGCGTCTAGCGACGTGCGGCTGATTCTGTTTGTTGTTGAATTCATAAAATGCGACAGTAATTTATCGAGCAGTCCTCATGCGATAATTTCGTGGATAGGTTCAACGTGTTCGACGCCGACTAATTTTCGATCGAGGCTTCCATAGAAATAAGAAAGACGATTCGGATTCAGCCCCATCTGATGCAGTACCGTTGCATGCAGTCGTTTTACATGTAAAGGGTTCTCCACCGCGGTTGAGCCGAGCTCATCGGTCGAACCGAAAGAGGTTCCTCCCTTAATGCCGCCGCCTGCCATCCACATGGTGAAACCGTAAGCGTTGTGGTCTCGCCCGGTACCTTTCGCATATTCTGCCGTTGGTTGCCGTCCGAATTCGCCGCCCCAGATAATCAGTGTGCTAGCGAGCATTTCGCGATCTTTCAAATCTTTGATGAGCGCCGCAATTGGCTGGTCGGTTTCTCCTGCGTGCATATTGTGATTCAATTCCAAATCGCCATGCGCGTCCCAGTTGGCATCGTTATGATTGCCTCCCGAATAAATTTGAATGAAGCGAACTCCCCGCTCGACCAGACGTCTGGCGAGTAAGCACTTACTTCCGAAATCTTTTGTTTGCGATTTATTGATGCCGTACAGTTTTTGCGTTTCCGCAGTCTCCTGAGAAAAATCGACAGCTTCGGGGGCGTGTGTTTGCATATTGTAGGCGAGTTCGTAAGAAGAAATTCTTGCAGAAAGTTCGGATTGATCTGCCCGAGTTGCCAGATGGCGTCCATTGGCAACTTTTAACGAATCGAGCAGTTCTCGTTGAATGGCCTGCGTCACTCCTGCGGGCCGATTGAGATCAAGAATCGGCGGCCCCTGCGAATTCAAAACGGTCCCCTGATAATTGGCGGGCATGAATCCACTCGTCCAATTCTTGGCCCCGCTGATCGGCCCACCTTTCGGATCGAGCATCACAACGTAACCGGGCAAATTTTCATTTTCAGTGCCAAGACCGTAATTGACCCAGGAACCGATTGTCGGGTTGCCACTTAAAATGCGTCCCGAATTCATCATCAGCATCGCAGAACCATGAATCGGCGAGTCGGCTGTCATCGAATGCAAAAACGCAATGTCATCAACATGCCCGGACAAATGCGGAAACAGATCGCTGACCCATTTCCCGCACTCGCCATACTGCTTGAACTTCCAGCGAGGCTCAACAACACGCCCTCCCTTTTTGTGCCCGCCCCGCCCGAACGTATCGACATCAACCGTCTTGCCATCCATGCCGATCATGTTCGGTTTGTAATCGAAGGTATCAATATGACTCGGCCCGCCATACATAAACAGAAAAATGACGTTTGTCGCTTTGGGAGGAAAATGAGGTTTTTTAACATGCTCCTGTTGCCCGGCAGCAGAAGCCGAATGACTGAAAAAACCATCTTCATCAAGCATCGAAGCCAGAGCAACAGAACCAAATCCTGCACCGGTTTCCCAAATAAATTCCCGCCGCGTTCGACCACAAAAGTTTTTCCGATTCATCATACACTCCACCAGAAAGGAAAAAGGGGTTAGCCCTGAATGGCACTGTCGAGATTTGAGTATACAGGGAATGTGTACTTTAGGCTATTGTCAATGAAATGCCCCGTAAAAGAGAGCAGGGGCGTCGTAACGCACCCAATGAGGCATACGTACTAAAAGGTGTGTCACGATGCACTCTACTTACTCTGTAATGAAGTCAACCCGTGAGCATTATAACAGTCCATCTTTCCCTCGCTGGGCAATTATTTCAATATTTAATCATCGCTATTGAACCAGATGACACCTCCAAGAATCATTAGGCCAAGGCGAAGAACCCAGCCCATGATTTCGCCGTAGATATCGAGCCAGAACAAAAATCTGATTTGCAGCCCAAGAAAGTTGAGAATCAACGAAACAATTCCAATAAAAAATAAGCTTTTACCCAGTCCGCTCATGATAATTTCCTTCAG
>JAJRTM010000074.1 GCA_024278285.1 Planctomycetota bacterium | reverse complement strand
GCGAGCGTAGCTACTTCTTACAATTTACCGCGCAAACCCCAATGTGCACCCGGGCATCACTGCCCCGGCTCGACAGGGAAAGCTTTGCCGGTCAACATCAAGCTGCTTGCTTAGCAGGTCTTGCAGGAACAAAGCTTACTGTTTCGCCTGAAATCTGATACCAGTTTTCCACTGTTTCCCAGGGAGATTCTGCGACATTGGGGACGGGCCAGTCTTTCCAGAGATTTTCATTTTCGCCAGGGATGACAGAAGGGTTGATGTGCATTTGATTCGTAATAATTTCTTCGATCATCTCGGCTGCTCGTGGAGCAAATGCCAATTTGGTTGGCCAACAGGTCAGAATATTTTTATATTTGAGGACTTGCGGAGAGTCGGGACGCAAGCCGAGTGAGATTTTCTTTTCTGCTCGATCCACTTGATAAGTCGCAAATTTCAGCGATTCCACATTCAGTTCCGGTAAAATCGCTTTCAATTCTTTGGCTGCATGTTGAATGAGGTCTTCAGCACTCATTGAAACGCCCAACTCTGCAACTTGTCCTCCCAACTGCCAGACGACTTCGCCAGTCGAGATCACTTCAGAAGTGATCGTCATTCTCGTTTTTGCACCATCGACACAATGACCTTGAAACATTTCCAGTTCGCCTCGCACCAAAACCATTTGTAATGGTCGCCTTTGCATCGGCTGTCTTAGACCGGCTGCTTCGTTCAATTGTTGATTTCCAATGCCAGCCGTCATTACTACACAACCGGGAACAAGATGAAGTTCATCCCCCTGGCATCGAACATTCACTGAGTTGATTGTCCCTTGCTGCGAGCGAGAAAATTCGATGCCCTGTTTCTGATCGCACAGTAGTAACGCATCTTGATTTCGTTTTTTCAGACATTGAAGCACCGAACTGGGGGAAATGACCTGTTCATCAAGCCGATAAACATTTCCGGGGGACTGCTTTAATAATTCGGGGCGATGTGATACAGAAATCGTTTCCGGTTTGACGCGAAGCTGGATCGATGCGCCCCACATCCCGGCTTGCGAAGCGAGCGAATCGGTTTGCCAAAGATAACAACAATGGGAACGGACGGTCGCGCTGGATAAATTCGGTTCTCGTTGACCACTTAAACAATCACGCCAGATAATGGGCATCTCACGAATTTCATTGGCAGAGGCGGTTAACACACCTCGCAAAGAATATTTCAGACCGCCGTGAATGATCCCCTGGGAAGTGATCGTCTGGCCATATCCCAATTCGCGATTTTCCACCAGTACGGCTCGATAACCGCGTTGACGAAGTTGATCCAGCGTCCATAACCCGGCGATTCCACCACCAATAATCAAAATATCGACATCCATCTCGGCCCCGCTTCCCTGCTAATGTCTTGATCACAACAGAAAGTGATTTTCAATTTCCGCCTATCATAGCAGTTCAGGGCGAATTCGATCCAGATGAATTTTGAGGGTTACGGCATCGTTCTCATTTCTGAAGAAAGGCCGCCTGCTGCGGGGATGTAGCCTTCGGTGACGTAGTCCATCACCATACGGTCGGCGTTAAATCGCCAGCCGAGGGTTTGCACAGAGCGTTTCATCCGGGCGATCCAGTCCATTGGCAGGTCATCGCTGTCTCGATCATAGTAAGTCGAAATTATTTCGTTTTCCAGAACATCCATCAAACTATGGGCGTCTCGTTCATCCTGTATTTCAGGATTAACATGAATGTTCCCGTCGCCAATCGCGAAACCGTTGGAACCGTCATACGCTTCGGCCCACCAACCATCAAGAACCGAGAAGTTTAAACCGCCGTTAAGAACGACTTTTTGACCACTGGTTCCGGAAGCTTCTAACGGACGCCGCGGATTGTTCAACCAGACATCAACCCCCTGCACCAGATACCGGGTAAAGTTGATATCGTAATCTTCCAGGAAAACAATTTTCCCTTTGAACTGATCCGTGTGTGAAAGCTGAATGATACGCTGGAGAATTGCTTTGCCATTTTCATCAGCCGGGTGAGATTTTCCACAGAAGATAAACTGAACCGGACGATCAGTTCTGCTTGCCAACTCGGCAAGTCGGTCGGCATCACGCAGAATCAAATCGGCTCGTTTATACGGTGCAAATCGTCTGGCAAACCCGATGGTCAAAGCTTGCGGGTCCATAATTTCAGAAAGTTCTGCCAACTCACTGTCTGTTGCTTTGTGCCGCGCTGCCTGGATCATTAATCGGCTGCGTGTGTAAACAATTAACCGTGCTTTAAGAGCTTGATGTGTTTCCCATAATTCGCCGGGGGTCACTCGTTCAAAACCTGCCCAGGCTTCCGGGTCGCCTGTTCGAAAATACCATTCGGGAGCTAACACGCGATCATAAAGAACACGCATTTGAGTCGCGAGCCAGGAATTCACATGCACGCCGTTGGTGATGTGACCAATTGGCACTTCTTCTTCACTTCGCCAGGGCCACAAACAGGCCCACATTTTGCGGGAAACAACGCCATGTAAATTAGAAACCGCATTCGCTCTACGAGACGTTTTGAATGCGAGCACCGTCATGCAGAATGTTTCGTGTTCGTTTTGTGGATCAACACGGCCCATCCCCATAATTCCCTGCTGATTTAATCCCAGAGAATCAGCCATCGGTCCGAGGTGTTCTTCGATCATGCCGGAATCGAATCGGTCGTGACCTGCAGGAACCGGAGTATGCGTTGTGAACGTGTTTGCCGCTGCGGTTTCGCGAAGGGCATCGTCAAAAGACATTCCATCTTCATGCATTCTGTTGTTGATGACCTCTAACGGTGCAAAAGCAGAATGTCCTTCGTTCATGTGAATGACACGCGGATTGATACCGAGAGCCTTGAGCGCACGAACCCCGCCGATGCCAAGCAGCATCTCCTGACGAATACGCGTGCGTTGATCGCCGCCGTAAAGCCGGGCGGTTAATTGACGCTGTTCTTCACTATTTTCCGGAATGTTCGCATCGAGCAGAAAGAGCTTAATTCGCCCGACTTGAATTTTGATAATCCGGGCAAAGATTTTCTCGTGCCTGGTTTCAACTGAAATGAGGATATCATTTCCGCTGGCATCCTTCACCGGAGAAATGGGCATCGTCTCCGGATCGACCTCGTTATAAACTTCCTGCTGCCAACCTTTTTCATCGATCACCTGCGAAAAGTAACCTTCATGATAAAACAAGCCGATCCCAACCAAAGGGACTCCCAAGTCCGATGCACTTTTCAAATGGTCGCCCGCCAAAACTCCCAAACCGCCGGAGTAAACCCGCAGCGATTCGTGAATCCCGAACTCAGCCGAAAAGTAAGCAACCGGACGAAAGTTGAGTAGCCCCGCGTGAGTATCGCCCCATGTCGTTTGAGAATTGAGGTACTCATGAAATCGGCGATAAGCCCAGTTGATTTTCGAATGCAGCACTTCTTCGCGTGCGCGTTGTTCCAGCTTTTCGGGAGGGTACGCCTGCAGAAGTTGAACCGGGTTCTGGCTGAACTCTGCAAATTTGATCGGGTCGATGCGTCTGAAAATATCGTCCATTTCCGACTGCCAGCTCCACCAGAGATTGTTTGCAATTTCTGTCAACTTTTCGTGGATCGTCATCGCTTGTGGCATGGTCACTCCATCCTTACATGGTATCATTAAAAAACTTATCACGATTTCGCAGGCTGGGGCAATAACATTGCCGTTACCCATATCTTTGGTTGTTCAAGTCATATTTTTTGTCGAACAAAAGATACGTCAGCATTAAGGGACTTGGGCCTCATTACTATCATATTGGGTGCCACTGTCTGGCTTGTCCAGCAGTGAGATCGCGGGAGTCATGGTGCAATATTCTGAAAGAGCAAGCCGTTATTCCTGAATTTGAGTGATGTATCATTCGCCTGAAACTCTATTATAATAGGATATTCAGTCGTAACTCGTACTGCTGGACGAGCCAGCAGTGGCACCCGATTTCGTTTCACAAATGTGGATAACGGCAAAGTTACGACTCAGCCTACATGCTAAAACGCGAACTCCAACTACCAAACTTCCGGGAGTATAATCGTTTTGAGGTCGTTTCTGAAAGTTCTGTGCGACATAACCCTAAAAAATAAGACACGTTAACAAAAATGAATATGTCTCACGAGGAACTAAACGGGAAGCCATTTCAACTTTGGTTGCTTATTTTGCTGCTTGCGACTGGCTTAACCATGTGGTTCTGGCTGGACCTCTGGCTGGGGGGCGGTTTGATTGGGGGGGATATTTACACCTATTTCATGCCTCAAAAATCGTTCTATGCAGATAGCTTGCATGCAGGAACCATTCCACAATGGAATCCGCTGGTCGGACATGGATACCAGGTCGTGGCGGAAAGTCAAACTGGAGTTTTTTATCCACCTAACCTGCTTTTCTACTGGCTGTTCGATGTGAATACCGCTTACAACATGATCCACTTGCTGCACTATGTATTAGCGTTTGTGGCAACGCTTGCGGTCGCGCGGGAACTTGGGTTCAGTTTTTCTGCAGGCATACTGGCTGCACTGGTTTTTGTGTACGGCTGGTTTCCGCCCCGCAGTTGTCTGGAATGGGCGATTACAACCGGGGCGTATTTGCCCGTTTGTTTATGGCTATTGATCCGCTATCAGAAAACAGGGCAATCACTTTGGTTATGGGGACTTTCCGCCGCTTTGACGCTGCAATTGCTACTGGGGCATTACAATCTGGCGTTCATTACGCAGTTGACCTTATTTGTCTGGGTCGTTGTTTCTGTTCTTATTGAATTGGTATCCAAAAAAACAAACCCTGCTGATGTCAAATTATTATTGACCAGAAAAGCAATTTATCCTGGTCTCGCGATTGCCTGCGGTATTTTGATGGCGAGTTTGCAACTCCTTCCAACCTGGACAATGAAACAGAACAGTCAGCGCGAAACAAATTCTTCTGCGGAATTCGATCCCGGTTATGGGCATATCCCTCCAGAATATCTTTCGCAGATTTTTCTTCCCTGGTATTGGTATGCCGATGCCAATCAGATCGATTCTCGTCTTGGCAGTATGAGTTTCCTGGCAAGCAAAACAGGAACAAACAAAGTCGAAGCCCATCTTTATTTCGGCATCATTCCGCTCATACTGGCAATACTGGGTGGTGTGATCTTTGTGCGCTCTCGAAAGAAAGAACAAGCAAAAAATTCTGCATATCTCGACAAGAAATCTCTGTCAATCTTAGCTGGCCTGGGGTTGTTTGGGGTGATCTATGCGACCGGTTTGCTTGTCCCGGTGATGCAGTATCTACCCGGTTTCGGCTTCTTTCGCGGTCCCGGACGTTACGGCATTTTAACCACGCTCGCCGTTGCAATGTGGGCGGCTTACGGATTCGATCAGCTATTGAATCATTACCACCCGCGATTAAAAGGGATCGCCATCACTCTTGTTGTCATCATTACGGTTCTCGACTTTTCCTGGGTCAGCCAGCGTGTTACCTATGCGTTTATGGTTGCAGAAACGCCCATTCGTTTACGGGAAAAAAGCGAAGTTCGTGCGATTCTGCTCAATCATCCTGCACCGACACGGGTTTTTGCACCGGGCCCTAATTTAGTTACCACAGTCGGCGTGACTGCTACATCGAACCCGGTCTATTTAGGCATCGGCCCGGTTGAATATTTTGAACCAGCGCTGATGTATCCTTCTGCGAAAAAAAAAGGAAGAGGAAAAAACGGAAGGGGAGCAACAAGAATCTAAAATACTCCAATTCACTCCCGCTCAATTAAAATGGTTACGCGGGGCTGCGGTGACGCACATTCTCAGTTTT
>JAJRTM010000848.1 GCA_024278285.1 Planctomycetota bacterium | reverse complement strand
CGGGAAATTAATCTACTATGTAGACAGCGAACATTCACTGGCTGAATTAAATTCAGGGGAAACAATTCAATTGCCCAGTTTGGCGGTTAATCAAAAAGAATTTTTAGCTTTCATGACCGGAAAAACAACGCAAGCCGTCAAACGAAAAATAGGAGTAGGGGAAGACATGTTGGTTCGCAGGGAAAATTATGATCCCTTTTCTTCCGATTTAACCTCGATTCTTCGTACAACAACATTCCACGAAACAATTGGAGGACAGCAGTATACCTCATTGGCCAATATCGATTTAATCTCCTGGGATTTCAGTCCACTCTTAAAATTAAACCGGGCGATTCTGATCGGACAACTGAAACAGCCTTTCATGGAAACCAGGGTGAATGGTCAGGTCGTGAAAACGTTTAATAACTCCAGCTATCTGCGAATCGTTATTCCTGTTGAACAGGACATCGTCGAAATTGATCGCCTGCCCGATTATGGCAAGGAAAAAGAGGCCTTGCAGAAAGGTTCATTGCAGACTCAATCTTCCGAAGAAAAACAATAAGGGAACCTCTATGAATTCAAAAAGGAGCACAGACATTCCTGTCTGTTTCGTTTGAGCAAGCCGGATTAAAGGCAGGTAAGAATGTCTACCCTCCATTCAACAGACGTTTTTTGAATTAATAGTGGTTCCCATAACTTTCAACTCTCCCTTTATAAATGACAAAGTATTAAATACTGTTTCTTTTTCATTAATTGTGTCAGGAAAATGCAGCGTGATTGAAACTAAACAACTGACAAAAAAATATGGCGATTTGATCGCCGTCAACGAGATCAATCTTAAACTCGTCGAGGGAGACGTGTTCGGTTTTATCGGGCCCAACGGTTCCGGTAAGACAACGACCATGCGTATGCTCGCGACTCTTTTGAGCCCCGATTATGGCGAGGCTTATGTCTGCGGGAAATCGATTTACACGCATGCTAAAGAAATCCGCAGACTGGTTGGTTTCATGCCCGACTTCTTTGGCGTTTACGATGACATGACCGTTCTGGAATACCTGGAATTCTTCGCAGCAACTTATCGCATCAATGGTCCGGGACGAAAAAAGATTTGTGAGGAAAAACTTGAACTGGTCGATATGACATTCAAGCGAGACGCAATGGTTAGCCAACTTTCTCGCGGGCAGACTCAGCGCATTGGACTGGCTCGTGTGATGTTGCATGAGCCACAGGTTCTTCTGCTGGATGAACCTGCCAGCGGTCTTGATCCTCGTGCAAGAATTGAAATTAGAAATTTGCTGAAACGGCTCGGAGAGTTAAAAAAAACGGTCATTGTCTCCAGTCATATTCTTCCTGAACTCGCCGATGTTTGCACGAGAGTGGGGATGATCGAAAAAGGGGAATTGATTATTGATGGCCGTGTCGACGAAGTGATGAGTAAAGCCAGACAGGCGATTATCCTGCATATTCGTGTGACCGACTCACCTGAAAATGCAGCCCGAATTCTTGAACAGTGCAGTGTGGTTGAGCAAATTCATCTGGAAAGTGAAATGATTGTTGCTACACTAAAACAGGGAACGCTGGATTATTCTGAGTTGCCTACTCGTTTGATACAGGCTGGTTTCAGCTTGAAGTTATTTCGAGAAGAAGAAGTCAATCTCGAAACAGCATTCATGGAACTGACAAAAGGGAAGCAACAGTAGATGTGAGCCGACAGTAGTTGAGTGAGCGTTTGTCAGCGGTCGCGAGCAACAAGCCCATTGCAAAGAAGTTAACCAACTCGTAGTACAACAGCAGAAATATTTATGAAACCACAATTGTCTGACAAATGGGCTTTGATAACCGGGGCTTCTTCTGGAATTGGTGAAGAGTTTGCGAATCAACTTGCAGCCAAGGGGATGCACCTAATTCTGACAGCTCGTCGAGAGGATCGGTTGCAGCAGCTTGCCGAAAAACTCTTCCAACTGCATGGCACAAAGACAGTTGTCATTCCAGCCGACTTAATCCAGCCTGAAGGGGTTGAAAAGCTGATTAAAGAGATCCGATCACTTCCAGATCCGGTTACTTTAGTTGTCAACAATGCCGGATTCGGAGAAGTCAGTTCTATTGAAAACAGCGATCTGCAAAAACTAATTGATATCGTGCAGGTTAATATTTCGGTGGTAACCAGACTGACCTACGAATTTCTTCCTGAGATGATGGCACGTAATGATGGCGGCGTCATCAATGTTTCTTCTGTCACTGCATTTCAGCCTGTCCCTTATATGGGTGTTTACTCGGCATCGAAGGCTTATGTTCTGCATTTAAGCGAAGCTTTATGGGCCGAGCTCTATGAAAGCGATGTACGAATAACGGCTTTATGCCCTGGCCCTACCAAAACCGAATTTTTTGATAAAGCCGGAGCGACAAGCTGGCTCAGTAAAAACTTTGCTCACACATCATCGCAGGTTGTCAGTAAGGCTCTGCAGTATTATGAAAGTAGCCACCCATTTTGTATTCCAGGAATTAAAAACTGGTTACTCGCCTTGGTCACTAAATTTGGGAGACGTAGACGAGTCGTTTGGGAAGCGAGAAAAGTCTTCCATAAACTGGCCAAAGAAAAGCAAACTGAAAAAGTTGATTGACGCACCTTTTCAATCACCAACGCCCATGTCTTGCGAGTAGGCACAATGAACGAGTTTCCCTTCTTTTTGATTGTGCTGCTCTAACTTATTCGTCCACTCTGCCAGTTCATATTTCAATGCCGCTGCCTGCGTGCGAAATGGGCGAAGTCGCTGTAGCTCGTTACGAAGCTGATCTAAACGATCTCGTAGTGTCTGATGTTCTTTCAATAATTCTTGAACCTCTTGGTCAACTTCCGGGCAACATTCAACAACATCCTGCAGGTACCCACCTTTTTCCCGCAGATAAAATTCTCTGGGAATGGTTCTCGCTAACACTTCAACAATAGCAAGCAACCATTTTCGATTTTGCTCATTTGCTTCCTCTTCGAGAACATCACGTAAATCTCCCAATAACAGGAATTCCAGCTCCCCCAATTGTCTCAGGTTCATCAGTTCGTAATGGCATTGATTCTTCAACATGATAACACTCCATCTCACAGACAAATAGTTCTCCGACCCCGGCTGAGTTATTCTCAGCAATAGTTACCAAGGGCCAATCTCAGAAGTCATTTTCAACCAAATGGTTCATTCTGTCAAAGGTTTTTTTGACGATTTAGTGCCGACTTTTATTCTCTGAAAAAAAGATGAAAACTGAACTTGCAATCTACCGCAATATTGATTGCAAAGTGCGCATGGAACTCGTTGTTTTGGAATGAAACATTTTTACACGCATGCACATTCTCTGATGTTTTTTTAAGGGTTTTCCCTAATTCTCCTAATTTTCTTATTGTAATGAAAAAGCACCTTGTTATCTTGATTCGTGCTTGATCTGTTTTATTGTTTCTGTTTTGACATCAAGCATGGTAACTTGAGAGGGCGATTCTGGCACCAGTCTGGTTTCTTGATTGTTCTTTCATTTCATTCTTTTCTTTTAGGGATCCCTGCTGCAGCAGATTGTTGAATTGTGTCGGCCAACATAATTCAGTGGAGTGTGTTGATCTACATTCCAGTTGCGTTTTACTGATCAGTAAAGCGTGATAAAAGAGTTGGGCGTTTGCCCGCTAATCTTATTGAGTGCATTCTGTACTCGAAAATATTTAAGTTCAAAAAATTAAAAATGTTCAAAGAAAAAAGGAAACCCTAACATGCTACGCGCACTGTTAAATGATGAAGCTGGTTTTGTTGTATCCGCTGAGCTTGTTCTCATTGCAACACTTCTGGTTATCGGCCTGATTGTTGGTCTGAGCGAAGTTCAGCACGCTGTTGTTGCAGAACTGAACGATGTTGCTGACGCAATCGGCAATGTTAATCAATCTTACTACTACACCGGTTTTTCCGGCACCAAACAGGGCGGAGCCATCAAGGCTTACACCCGTGGTTCAGCCTGGGCTGACACAACAGACGAATGCGACGATAACCAATGCGATATCGCTTGCGATTTCCCTGTAGACGAAGCTGCAAAACGACGCTAAGCGGTTTAAGCTAGTATTCGTTAACTTGCAAAAAACAGCGACCATTAGAAATTCTCATGGTCGCTTTTTTATGTTAAATTCCATCGTAACTATTCAGCCGTGGGGCGATAGCCCTGGCCGACTGGTTATCTGGTGTTTATTTGCTTACGATATTTTGAGGAAGATTTCATGAAAAATGTATTCACTTCAATCGCAGTGCTGATTTTGTTGACTCCCACCCTGTTTGCT
>JAJRTM010000847.1 GCA_024278285.1 Planctomycetota bacterium | reverse complement strand
TAAGTTAGCTTTGAACATGGTTTAATGTAACGAAACGTCTGAAAAGGCCTGTTTCAAAACAGTGAAAACATACTGAACACGACATTTTGTTTAATAAATCAACAAGCCCTAACTGACCCGGCTCGCCTTTATAAATCTGGTTCTTCGCAAAACTTAATGGCTAAAAGAAAAAGAGCCACGGATGTGCACGGATTAAACACAGATCAATAAAAATGCGACTCAAATAACAATGACATTATTTATGCCAAATGATAACTATTCAATGACGAGTGGCTGGGAATGACGTTTCCTGTTCTGAGAGCAGATTGTGTAGAATTCCTCTAACTATTCAAGCCTTTCAAATAACAATCTGATCCGAGCCACCTCCTCTGAATTGTTACGTCAAATGAATCAATAAGAACTCTTTTTTGTGCCTTGCGTAAATCTTCAAGCTCAAGCTGCAGTTTTTGCTACGACTGTCAAAACAAGCGTTTCTAGCAATGCCATCAGAAAGAAAGAGTCATACTCTGTCGTTTTGCTTCTGTAGAAGAATTTATCCGTGATAATCTGTGCTCATCCGTGGCTTTTTCAAATCTTCAGCCATTAAAATAGAGGAAGAACCATAAATCTACTAAATCAGGCGGCTTCGCTTTCTTCGGTTTCTCGCTGATTAACCGGCAGGAATGTATTTAATTTCTGCTCCAGCACTCGGGGATTATCTCCATCTTGAATAGATAGAATTCCCCGCACGATCACTTCCCGAATTTGCATTTCTCCCTTGGTGTAAAAGCCAAGTTTATCTGCAAAAGGTAAAAAGATAATATTGGAAATCATCGCACCATACAGTGTCGTAATGAGTGCGACCGCCATCCCGGGACCAATCGCAGCGGGGTCGTCCATATTCCCGAGCATGATGATCAACCCCATTAATGTTCCGATCATCCCGAACGCAGGGGCGTATCGCCCACCGGTTTCCATCAGCGATTTTCCCGTTTTGTGACGGGCGGCAATTGCTTCCATTTCTGTCCGCAAAACCGCTTCCATCAGCTCGGCATCGGTTCCGTCCACTGCCATTTGAATTCCCAGCAGAATGAACGGATCTTCAATCTCTTCGGTTTTGCCTTCGAGGGCTAAAATCCCATCACGTCTTGCCACTTCAGAAAACTCAACCAATTGTTTGATGACCGGTTTTAAGTCTTGCGCTTTCGGAAAGATAACTTTCATCACCACGCCAGGAGTAAGAAGCAATGCGCCAAGAGGAAAAGCAATGCAAATCGCTGCAATCGCCCCACCAATAACCACTGCAGCGGAAGCAGCATCCCAGAACGCCATGAAATTACCACCAGGCGCAAGCATAACAGCGAGCGCCAGCAGCCCGAACGCCATTATTACTCCACCAACGGTTGCCTTATCCATAACCGCAATAATCCTCGAAGACACTTATGTACCGTACGCTGGATTGTGACCCAGCATGTTGTTTTTCATCGATACCGAATAAAAGCTGGGTCACGACCCAGCCTACAAGTTACTGCAAATTATGTCAGGCCGGGAATCGTCCGTATTGCTCGGGAGTATTCCACACTTTTTTGAATGACATCATCCACACTTTCCTGCACAATGATTCGATCGTCTGTTGTCAATGTGATAAACGTATCTGGGCGAGATTCGATATATCGGATCAGATCGGCATTGAGAACAAAGTGCTCTCCATTCAATTTCGTCAACTTAATCATCGCGAGTTCCCTCACGTCTTTTTTATATAATGAGATAATGTAAGCGGCAAGGCGCTAGTGATGTAGGTCAGGCTGTGCCTGACGTTATCAATCTCTGAAAATGTTTCAGCCTATCCTTTTTCGTCAGGCACAGCCTGACCTACAGATGAGCCTTATCGTCCAAGAACCAGTAGTTCGTCGATCAGTTGCTGAACCGATGAAATGACACGGGCATTCCCTCGGTAGTTTGTCGAGGCGATAATCAGATCAACCAGGTTTCGACCGATATCGGTATTCGAAAGTTCAATCGCACCGGCTCGAATCGTTCCCGCTCCGAAGTTTCCGGGAGTGACCAAAAACGGCGAACCGGAACTAACCCCTTCCAGGAATGTTGTGTTTCCATTTTCCAGTAAACCTTGTGAATTGGAAAACCGGGCCAGAGTGATCTGCCCCAGCGTTCGGATAATCCCGTTATCAAAAATTCCGTTAATCACTCCCGCTTCATCCAGGACAAACCGGGATAATGTTCCGGGGTTCGAACCATCCTGTGTCTGTAAAGTAAGGGCAGAACCAGCCGATGCGGTTGAAATTCCTGAAATGTTCGAAAAATCAATCGTCAATTGCATATTGGAAGCAGCCGTATTGGCCCGATCAATATTGAATTGATCAGTTAGCCCGGAAGAAATCTTTCCCTGGCTGTCAAAAATAAAAGAACCATTTCCGAGAACCACATCTGCATCACTATCATCAACACTTTCTGCAAAGTAACGGAAGGTTGATGAAGTCCCATCTCGCGCTTCCAAATAAGTTGTCAGTTTAATATTCACTTCCTGGCCCAATGAATCGAAGACGATAATATCGGTGATCGCACTTTCTCCATCCGCTGATTGAGATTTCGTAAACGGAACATCCAACGTCGCCGTAGTTGTTCCGTTGTTGACCACCAAATCGCCGAGAGTGATGCCAATATCATTGATTGTCCCACGATTCCCAATGACTTCAATTTGTCCACTGGAATTGAAACGAACCTGGGGATCAACGCCTCCTTCCTGTGGAATAGATACTCCACCATCACCTTGAATACCAATGGTATTATCCATCAGTGTCATCAGATCAGCCAGGGTTGTTGAAGCTCCAACGACTGTTAGCGTTTGAGCTTCAAGCACTCGCCCACCTTTACGCGGAGCGAAGGAAATGATATCTCCATCGCTGAATAAAGCCGCTGCGTCTCCATCTTTATAGAGAGATGATAAGAGGGTCGCTGAGGAGGCCGGATCTGTTGCAAAGTTACTCCCCGAAACATCTGTAAAAGCAGTATCGGTAGCCAGTATTGTTCCTTGAGTGGCAACATCTCCTGTTGAAAGCAATGCCCCACTCATTGCAACATTTCGAGTTTGCTGGGCGACAACAAGATCTCCGACCGGAATCGTGATATCGGTTAACTGCGTCGTCACCAGATTAAAATCCTGATCGACTCCATACCCTTGCACACGTAAGCCATTCGCAGCAGTGAGAATATCTTCGCTGTTCAGATTGAAGTTACCAGCCCGGGTGTAAACGTTGCCATCCCGCCCATTCAGAATGAAAAATCCGTCTCCCTGAATCGCAAGGTCTGAAGGAGAAGTCGAGTTGGTGATACTTCCCTGCGAAAAGTCTTTAATCACAGCAGAAGCGGTTGCCCCTAATCCAATTTGCCTTGGATTGGTGCCGCCATCGTTAGCCGTCGGGCGAGAACCGACAGACATTGTTCGTGAAAGCTGTGTTTGAAACAACACCGAAGATGCCTTGAAACCATTCGTCCCTGCATTGGCAATGTTATTACCTAATACATCAATGGTTTGCTCATTTAAAGCCAGTCCATTAAGCGAAGTGGTTAGCGCAGATGTTAATCCCATCGTTGTCCCCCCAGACAGTGACTCATCCCTGACAAACGATTCGGTTACCCCGAAACGATTGCTGTGGTTCGACTTATGTAAAAGCTGAATACTCGAAAATGCAGCCGCATTTTCATTTCCCTGTATTCAGCACCCCCATGCTAAAAAACAAACATCCCCGAAATGACCGGTTGGTCAATTGAATGAAATGCCCACAAAAAGCGAGCCTCCCCAATTGTATCGGCACAAAGACGTCACAATCCGCAATCTTTTCCTAATGTGAATACAGCAGGTGAAAATTGAATGCACCTGGCATTCTACCTGATGCGGTTGAGCTTGTTTCGCTTAGCATCGGTCAAACAATTATTGTCGCATCTATGAACCGTAGGATGGCGTGCTTGCACCCATCAAATGTGGTCTCCTGCTTCATTGGTTTCATGCCGGTGAATCCATCGCCGGGTCATAACTGTTCCAACTCTTTTCTGTTACGGAACTCAATCCGGCACGCGAAGATGGGTGCAAGCACGCTGTCGTTTATACATAAGTATTTTGTAACTATTCAGTGATGGGTGGCTGGGGACAAATTGTCGGAAATAGCGTGAACAACTGACGTACGACTGACGACAATTTGCACCCAGAGATGCAACGAGATTTACATCT
>JAJRTM010000073.1 GCA_024278285.1 Planctomycetota bacterium | reverse complement strand
TTGATTTCCGCCATGGCAAGTAAGTATCTCAATCTTGAAGAAGCAGCAGCCCGTCTTTCTATTTCAGTTGAAGAACTGAATCGCCGGCGAGAGCAGGGTGAAATTCGATCTTTTGCTGATCGAGGAACATGGAAATTTCGAGGCGATGATGTCGAAGAGCTCGCAAGAACGCTGGAGCCGGAATCCTCTGTCGACTTCGGCATGATGGGTGATGAAGGAGTCCTCGGGGAAATCCCTTCTGCTTTTAATGATGACTCCAAAATTAATTTTGATGATGACGTTGCCGAGCAGCCAACAATTATCAGTAAGAATGCACCGGGCACTCCGCCCAGCTCCGATAGCGATGTCAGATTGGTTATCGATCCTGTTCTGGAATCCCAGGATACAGCAGTGCCTCCCACCTCGGATGCTGAAAAAGATAGCGATGTTCGTTTTGTTGATGATGATTTGACAAACGTGACTCCGACTCCTGTTCGTATTGGAGAAGGGGAAGACAGCCAAAATAAAATCCCAGATTCAGAGGATGACTGGGCCAGCATTTCCGATAGCGATGTCCGACTCGCTTCTGTCGATTCTGATATCATTGTTCCCGATGATCTTGAGGAAACGGTTTCGTTAAATCTTGAATCTGATGAAGGTAGTGATAGCGATAGCGATGTCACTTTGCTGGGAGCCCCTGCTGATCCAGATCTGAGTGACATACGCCTGGAAGAATTTGAAGCCACCGACAGCGATGTCACACTCATGCCTCCCGATGATGACAGTTCTATCCGCCTGGAAGATTTTGAAGATGATGATCAATCTGTTCTGAGTGATGTTGTAACAGATCCGGCCAGCGGCCTTTCGTTCTCTTCGGGAGACAGTGGAATATCCCTGGACCTCTCGATTGATAGTGGAATCAGCCTCGATGACGATGACGACGATTCGATCACCCTGGCTTCAGAAAGTGGAATTTCTCTGGTGCCTGATAGCGGGATCGGATTATCTTTAGACGACGACTCTTCTCCGGATGATTCACTGACACTGGCAGGCGGTGATGACTCTCTGACACTGGGAGACGATGTTGGCGGGGCAACCATCCCGATGATGGATGTTGGCGATGACGATGACGAAAACGACACCGCCTTTGATATGCCCCTGCTTGAAGATAGTGGCGAAGTCATCGCTGAAGATGACGACTCTACCGGCGTCGTGATGTTCGATGATGAGTCTGACGAACAAACGATGGAGTTTGATTCTTCCGATATGGATTCAAGCGATGAATTCGTCGATTTCGATGACGACGACAGCTACGATGAATTGAGCGATGGAGAGTTGGACATCTCGAACGATCTGCTTGATGACGATGATGATATCCTTGAAGCCGATGATGACAGTTTCGATGATGATTTTGAATCAGGAGAAAGTGTTCCCGCCCTGGCGATCCCCGGAAGCATACGAGGTGGTGCCGGGGCAGCAGTCGCCGCAGAATGGGACATGGTTTCCTTCGGTTTAGTGCTGATCTCAACCGGCTTTATGGGAATTTGCACACTGCTGATGTTCGATCTGGTTCGTACCATGTGGGGCTACGATGCACCAATCGGCGTCAACGGCATGATTCTGGATACCTTGCAGGGAATCATTAAGTCTTAGAAGGAACCGCCCGGTTCTTATCAGACGTAGGGTCCGCTATTGCGGACCCTACAGGCTGCATGGTTATGAGCGATTTGTTTAACGGCAAGCCGAAGGCGACTGCGTAAACAGGTCTGCTTTGCACAAAAAGTTGGAAATCACCCTCAAGAAATTCACGCCGAGTTGAATGGAGTTCAACGAATTGCAGCAACAGTTGCAGCGGCGTAATCGCCGATGGAATCGCCAAGTTTTGCGGCGACGATTTCACAGGCGGATACAGCTTCGGGCATCGCTTCCTCTGCAACCGCCTTTTCCATCGCGGGGCGGATCAGTGATTCGCTACGGGCAAATATCGATCCCAAAATGATCATTTCCGGATTCAACAGGTCAATCAAAATTGCCAGCCCTTTGCCGAGTTGCGAGCCACATTGGTTCATGATTGAAATCGCAAGGGGATCGTCATTAAAAGCCGCCTTTGCAACATCCTTTGCACTGGGATGTAGCGGCAATATTGAATTCGGATTCTCCGCCCGTACCGCTTCGGCGTAACTTGCAATTCCTGCTCCCGAAGCGAAACCTTCCAGGCACCCCGGTTTGTTACGAATCGGTGGGCCATCATCAGAAACACGAATCGCGCCGATCTCGCCAGCCAGTCCGCTCATTCCTCGATAAAGTTTACCGCCCAGGATCAAGCCGCCCCCTAATCCAGTGCCGAATGTGAGAAAGATTAAATTTTGAGTGCCGATTCCTGCGCCATATTTCCATTCTGCCAGGGCGCAGGCGTTGGCATCGTTCTCTGCAAAGACCGGGACATTCAACTGCTTCTGAATAGTTTCGACAATCGGGAACTCGCTCCAGTTCGGTAAATGTGGGGCTTGCTTCATGCAGCCGGTTTCGATATCAAACATGCCTCCCACAGAAACCCCGACAGCGCATGGCGGTTCGCTTTGCTGTTCGATCCAGAGTTTTGCTGTTTCAATCGCATTACCCAAGGCAACAACCGGATCACTTTGGGAACCTGTTGCAAATTGTTCTCGTTTCGCAATTGCCGAACTGTTGATATCAAACAACGAAACGGCAAGCTTGGTCCCACCGATGTCGATCCCAATGTAATAGGGAGAGTTCGCTTCATCTTTCTGATTGATTTGATTCACTCATATCTCCATTTTAATTCCCAAGGGTCTTTTGTCTGCTTCTGCCAGGCTTGCAGTTTTTGTTGCAGCTCTTTCAATATTTTCTGATGCTGCGGGAGATTAGCCAGATTTTTTCCTTCGTAAGGATCCGCCTCGATATCGTACAGTTCGAAGCGTGGTCGCTGTTCGTAATCGTAAATTGTTTTCTGTCCGAACATTTTACTTTCTCGCCCTTCTCGAATGGTACTTTGCCAGGTCGGCGACGCGTACAGATCGGAAGCGAACGGGTACGGCAGTTGATACGCAATATTGAAAATCAACTTGTGCTTACCACTGATGATCACTCGCATCGGGTAGTACATCGTAATTTCGTGGAACGTATGCGAAAGATACGTTTCGTCCCAACCTTCAGGATGCTCCTGCTCCAGAATCGGCAGAAACGATTTGCCATGAAATTTGTAGGGGACAGGTTTCTTGTTGCGGATTGGATAGCTGTTTTCCCCTGGCTGAACCGCGGGGGATGGCTTCGGCTTCACGCCACAGTAATCGAGAATTGTCGGCGTGATGTCGGTCCAGTTGATCATCGCATCGGTGGTGCCTCCTCGCTTTTTCTGATCGGGATGACGAACAATAAACGGGAGATTCGCGCCGGGCTGATACAAATTCGTTTTCGCTCCGGGGAAAGGCGGGCCGTTATCGCTGGTGAAGATGAACAATGTGTTTTCAAGCAAACCGTTTTCTTTCAAAACATCATACAGTCGTTCTACTCCCTGATCGACACGGTTGCACGCTTGATAATATTCAGCCAGTTCCTGCTTCACTTCCGGTGTGTCTGGCAACCAGGGGGGAACGATCATCTGTTCCGGCTTGAAGAGATTTCGTTTTGTCTCCGGGTACGGATTCTTCTTGTTGTTGAAGTTGGCAAAGTTGCCGGGGCCGCCGCCTCGATGTGGGTCGGACGTGCAAAAGTAGAGGAAAAAAGGACGCTCGTCTTCCTGTGTTATCCATTGGCGAGCTTTTTCTGCCATCGCAACCGGGTTTCGTGAACCGCCCTGAATCCCTTTATTTTCGTACGATTCAAAATAGTAAACATCTTTGGGGGCAAGGTGATATTTCCCGATGGAACAAGTCCGGTAACCAGCCTCTTTCAAATGTTTGGTTAACGGGCGAACTGTTTGGTAGGTCGTAAAATGATTGTAGCCGTGTGCGTGACCGTAATGCCCGGTCGCGTGGTTTTGCAATCCGGAAAGGATCACCGAACGACTCGCACTGCAACTGGCTGTCGTCGCATACGCCCGAGTGAAGCGAGTCCCTTCCGCACAAAGTCGATCAAGCCCCGGAGTGATCGCAACTTTGTCGCCATAGGCTCCAACTTGAAAACCAAAATCATCCGCAATAAACAGAACCACATTTTTCTGCCTCGCCGCCGCCTCGCAATAAGCCAGGCAGACGAATAACAGCAAAGGTGTTAATAGTAATTGCTTCATCAATAAACTCCCAGGGAAGGTTCAAGTATCGATAATCGTAAGTTAGTTTAACGGCAAGCCAAAGGCGACTGCGTATTGTGGTTTGCTTTGTCACGAGCCTTTGGAAATTGCATTTAGTTTGCAAATAAACGGCGATCTCAATAAACAATTGCTTTAGAGATAATTCCAGTGAAAACGATAATGCAAACCTGATTACGCAGTCGCCTTCGGCTTGCCGTTAAACGATTTTTATGTTGGCCTGTTATTTTACTAACTCAATAATAATCGTTTTGATCTCCGGGAATTCTTTACCGGGTTTGGAGAGACCGCGTAGTTGCAGTTCGAAGTTGCCTGTTTGGGTGATTTCCATGGTGCCCAACTCAATTCGTTTCCAGGTTTTTTCGAAAACTTCTTTTCTTGGAATACGATCTGGACTCGGAATCGTTTTCGCCAGATACGGTTGTTTGATTGTCAACGTTGCTTTTCCAGCAGCCAGTTTTGCCTGTAGGACAGAACCAACAGCGTCTGGCTCGCAAGCGTAATCGATGGATACTTTATAGCGACCAGGTTTGATAACGCGTACCGGCCACGATGGATACGCACCCTCGCTCGTCCAGTTGGTGATGTAATCGTTTGCCCAGCCTTGTCTTGCGACATAGCTGATTCCTTTGGTTTTTTCAGGTAACAGGTAGGCTTCATGCCCAGAGAGGCAAACTCTGGGGCTTTCCGAATGCCCGATTTCTGCGGGGATTGGATCGAAGCCTTCTTTTTCGATATCTGTGAGCCAACCCTGATACTCTTTTTTCATTCTGTTGATGATTTCCGGATGCTTCGCAGCCACGTTGGTTGTTTCGCCAGGATCGTTTTGCATATCGAACAGCGCCCACCGACCGAACCTGCTCGCTTTTCTTTGAGCATTGACGGCTCTCCATTTGTCTGTGCGGACTGCTCCCCGGTTTCGCCATCTGTTAAACAGAGTCCGCTGCGGCCACGATTTGGTCTTCCCTTTGAGCAGCGGCACCAGGCTCTTGCCATCAAGTGGTTTTGTTGGAATTGGCTTAGAGTTGGTTAGTTCAACCAGCGTTGGCAGCAGGTCGATATGTGCGGCAATCGGTTTGATGACCGTTCCCGGCGAAGTCACGCCTGGGTATCGAATAAATAAAGGGACGCGCGAACCCCCTTCGTGATTGGAGCCTTTTCGTCCCCGCATGCCTGCATTATATCGATCTGTATTGGCACCGTTATCGCTTAAAAAGATGACAATCGTATTATCCCGTTGATTCAAATCATCGATGCACTTGAGCAGTCTTCCCATATTGGTGTCGATGTTTTCAACCATCGCATACGCACAAGCTGCTTCAGGGGTGAGGTCGAGATCTTTGTACTTCTCCCAATATTTATCCGGAACCTGCCATGGCGTATGCGGGGTGTTGTAAGGGACATAGCAGAACCACGGTTTGTTGATGCGGTTCTGTTTTTCGATCCAGTTGATCGCGTGATCCGTCAGAATATCGATAATGAATCCATCGGTTTCAATTGGATCGCCATTATGTTCAAGGTGCGTATTGAAATAATTGTTCCAGTGGCCTGCGCAAAAGCCGACAAATTCTTCAAAGCCCTGCCCATTGGGATGTTGCGGGTAATGGGAGCCATTGTGCCATTTCCCGAACGCAGCAGTTGCATAACCGTTGGCCTGTAATATTTCAGCAATGGTGACTTCGTCAGCTCGCATCGTTTCCCGACCACGGGTCACTCCATGAACCCCGGTACGTGAATGATAACGCCCGGAAAGCAGCGAAGCCCGCGTCGGTGCACAAACCGGGGAGACGTAAAAACGATCAAACCGAACTCCCTGCTTCGCCAGCAAATCGTGATACGGCGTTTCGATAAACTGATTGCCATGCGAAGTCACATCGCCAAATCCCTGATCGTCGGTCATGATCAGCAGGACGTTTGGAGAAGTTTTATTGGAACGGATATTCTGCTCTGCGAAAAGATCGTTATTTAGCGATAATAACAATCCTTGTGTCGCAAGCAGGCATAGAACAAGGTAGTCAAACCGTAACAAGCGACTCGCTGAGGATAAATAATTTCTCTTCACGATCAGTCTCCCAAGAGAAGTAAGTGAAACGAAAAAGGCGGGTAGTGGAAGTCGATCTCGTTCGACAACATTCGATTTACTCGGTATGTTGAATATTCCTTAATTTCTTTTTTAATCAGGATATCAGGAAACAGATGAAGACAGAAGCAACCAATTGGATAAAACATCTTTTTGTTGCGGTTGGTCCGTTGATCGCGTTGTTTGTTGTGGTTGCAATTTTTGGAGTAGCGGATCACTTTCAAGCGGATGGTGGCCGATTTTTGACAACAAGCAACTTTCTTCGCATCTGTACCAATACTTCGACAGTCGCTGTGGCTGCGCTGGGGATGACGTTCATTATTATTGCGGGCGGGATCGATCTTTCAGCAGGGACTGCGCTCGCGCTCTGTGCGACCGTATTGGCCTATTTTCTGAAAGCAGATTACAGTCCGACAATGGCAATTACTCTTTGCCTGCTGACTGGCTGTCTATGCGGATTGCTCAACGGGATATTGATCAGCGGTTTGAAGATGATCCCGTTTATTGTCACACTCGGAACGATGTCGATTTTTCTGGGCGTTGCGAAACTGATTGCGAATCAAACGACGGTTCGCCCAAGCCGGGAAACACAAATTCCACAATGGTTACAGGCATATTTAAGTACGCGTGATTATGCTTCTGTTGCAGGGCTTCCTTTGGGAGTTTGGGGAGTGCTTGTTTTTTCGGTGATTGTTGCGATCGCGCTTCGCTATACTGTTTTCAGCAGACATGTTTTCGCAATCGGTTCCAACGAAAGTACGGCGAGATTATGTGGAGTGAATGTAACACGCACGAAAATTCTGGTTTATACGCTGGCGGGGCTGTTTATCGGGATCGCAGGTATGTACCAGTTTTCGCGTCTTTCGGTTGGCAACCCGACTTCTGGAATTGGGATGGAATTGAAAGTAATCGCAGCGGTCGTCATCGGCGGCGGCAGCCTCAACGGCGGAAGTGGCACGGTCCTGGGAACACTCGCAGGAGCAGCCATTATGACCGTCATTCAAAGCGGGTGTACTCAACTGGGAATCAGTAATTCGATGCAGGATATGATTCTGGGACTGGTCGTCATCATCGCTGTCTTTGTCGACCAAGTGAGGCACCGCAAGCAAGCTGCATAACTCATTTCAAAAATGTTTCATCATAGTGACAACAAGACGCCTTCTTATTCTTGGTTCTTCGCAGAACTTAATGGCTCAAAGAAAAAGAGCCACGGATGCGCACGGATTAAACCTAACCCGGCGTAGCCGGAACCAAATAAGTTTTACCGCAGAGTTCGCAGAGAACCGCAGAGAAATAAGAAAAGATTGTAACAACTGAGCCACTCTCTTACTGAATCGTTGAATAGTTACCTTAAACTTTTAAGAACCACGAAAGAAACGAAAAACACGAAAAAAGTAGAAAATCGTTTAACGGCAAGCCGTAGGCGACGGCGTCAACAGGTCTGCTTGATTGGAAGGTGTCGAACCGCGAATAAACACCAATGATCGCGAATCAAATTCAGCCAGGGTCTCCGTTCCATTTTTCTTCTTTCTTGGTGCCTTCGCGGCTTTGTGGTGAAAAACAATAAGACAGGTGACCAGGGCGTCGGCATTTAACTTGTATGCCTCATTGATGCGATGCTCTCGTTTTGAAATAATTTGCGCAAGCGTCGTAAACTTTTAACGTTAGTAATACAGATCAATAAAAATGCCACTCAAATAACAACGACATTATTTATGTCAAATGGTAACTATTCAATGATGAGTGACTGGGAATGACGCTTCCTGTTCTGAAAGCAGATTGTGTAGAAGAATTTATCCGTGAAAATCTGTGCTCATCCGTGGCTTTTTCAAATCTTCAGCCATTAAATATAGAGGAAGAACCTTATTCCTTTATTTCCAATGATTCAATACGCCGGTATAACTTGGCCCGGGTTAAACCGAGCAGTTCCGCCGCTTTTGCTTTATTTCCCTTTGTGGCTACCAGGACGCGAGTAATTTCTTCTTTTTCAACCGTCTCTAAAAGGGAAGATAAAGGCTTGAACGTTGGCTTTCTGGCAGGCAACGAACGTTGAGCACTTTTTCCCGTTTGGAACCGAAATGGTAGATGTTCAATCGAAATTAAAGGACCAGGGCAAAGTTGACACGCTTCTTGAATGACCAACTTCAACTCCCGGATATTTCCCGGCCAGCCATATTGTTGAAATTCGTCGAGAGTTTCACGAGTTAACCCGCTGAGTTGTTTTTCAGAATGATGATTACTCTGTTCCACAAAATACTGACAAAGCAATTCAAAATCTTCAACTCGTTCCGATAGGGCAGGTAAGGGGATTGAAATGGTTTCAATCGCAAAGCAGAAAGAACGATCAAACTGATCCTGCTTCACCAATTCACGCAGGCAATGCGTTGTGGATGTAAACAGACGATACTGCACGGGCCATTCATCTCGTTCGATTACTTCTGCCAGCCAGACTTGTAAATCGAGGGCGAGTTTTTCGACATCTTTCAGAAAAATCGCTCCGGGGGCACTCAGCTCTCCCGCGTGAGTAAGAGCTTCTTTCAGCATTCGTCTTTGATCAGTACGAGGAAGCTGACTGCATTCGAGAAGTACAAGGGGAGACTCTGCACTGCTTGAAGAGTGATGAATCATTCTGGCAATATATTGTTTCCCGGTTCCCGGTTCCCCACAAAGATGAACCGCTGCGTTGCAGCCACGGGCCACTTGAATCTGATTGGAAACAGACCGCATCGCCGGGCTACGGGCAATCAGCGTTGCCTGATCGTGACGCTGGTAATGTTGCTGCATCAACCCGGCTAACTCTGAATGAAGCTGCTGAGAAAAAGAAGGCTGCAACTGTGGCGCGAGATCATCCAACTCCAACAAGACCCCAAGCACCGCGGTCAACTCGCCGGTAGAATCAAACAACGGCAAATAAAGAACGAAAGGTGAACGAGGTTCCCCGTGTGAATCGATAAAGTTTATTTTAGTAAACAGTTCCTGCCCCTGAAACACTTCTGCTGGGGGAGCGAGTGAATTCAAAACACGATCACTCAAATTCTCCAACGATTCGGCATGGTATTCGCAGATTTTCCCGATCATATCTTCAGGTTGGCATCCTGTTAGTTCGACACAGCCCTGGTTAAAAAAGCGGACTCGCCAGCGGTGGTCGAGCATAAAAACCGGACGGACCGAGTTTGCCAACCAGGAAACAATTCCACTCTGACTGCGATATTTCTTCGGCATCGGCTATCATACTTCGGCGAGTTTAAAGAGAGATCGAAATGACAAGACGCAAGTTCACGCCCCGGCTCGCTTTATCATAACCCCTTGAGCATCTGAAACCAAGAACATGTTACTATTGATCTATCCCGCGATTGATACCCAACGTCTGCAAGCGATTCAAGCGGCTGCTCCGACCTTGCAAATAATGAATATCGAATCCGAACAGCAAGCCCAACAGGTAATTCAAAAGGCGGATGCTTTTTATGGAAAAATGACACCAGAGCTTCTGTCACAGGCAGATAAACTTCAATGGATACAATCTCCGACCGCCAGTCTGGAACATTATCTTTTTCCGGAACTGATTGAACACCCGGTGATATTAACCAACATGCGAGGGATTTTTTCGGATGTCATTGCCGATCATGTCATGGGATATGTTTTGATGCTGGCTCGAAATTTACACCTGTATCGAGATCAGCAACAACAAAAATGCTGGGCACCAGTTGGAAATGAATCAGCGAAAACGGATTTCATCCAATCGCCGGGGACATTAACGCCCGTCGATAAAACACATCGGCATCTTTCCGATTGCATCATGGGAATTATTGGTGTCGGTGCAATCGGAAGTGAAATTGCCTGCAGGGCATCTGCGTTTGGGATGAAAATTCTTGGCGTCGATCCGCACCCCTGTTCAATCCCGGAAGTTCTGAAAAATTGCTGGCCGGTTTCGAAGCTCGACGAATTACTCAAACAAAGTGATTTCGTTGTTATTGCTGCTCCACACACGCCAGAAACCGAACAGTTGTTTGATCGTGAATTGTTTGAGCAGATGAAACCAAATTCTTTTTTGATCAATATCGGCAGAGGAGCGATTGTCAAATTGGACGATCTTGTTGACGCACTGACCAACAACAGGATTGCCGGGGCTGCATTGGATGTATTCGAAGAAGAGCCGTTGCCCTCATCGCATCCATTATGGAAGATGAAAAATGTTATCATCACCCCTCACATTGCAGCCGCCTCTCCACGAGTTTCGGAAAGACACCTGGAACTGCTTTGTGAAAATGTTCGCCGGTTCTCGAATCAGGAAGATTTACTTAATCGTGTCGATAAAGAATCGTGGTATTGATAGAGGTTCCCTAACTGGGCATAGCTGGAACCAAACAGGAAAGTAGGCGTTAGGTAGTAGGTAGTAGGTAGTAGGTAGTAGGTATTAGGCGTTAGGAAATAGTAGGATGGCGTGCTTGCACCCATCAAATGTAGTTTCCACTTTTTTAAATCTAACGCCGTATCAGTCTGATGCCGGTGAATCAAGGGCACAATAATAACAAATCCCACTCTCTATTTATCATTGGTCGCAATTGGGCAGCGTCAGGTTTACTGAAAAAACCGTCTTACGGGTCACTCGCCATGCAGCGAATGTTTTTGTTTTCCTGACTGACTCCCTTTTAATTTGGTTTGATCCCAGTGAGGCGACGGGAGTTGCGAGTGAGCATTGTGGTAGCGGGAAAGGAAATGCGAGGTGACGAATTCGAGTTGCCGCCTGAAAAATTTCCAATGAAACCAACTCGCCGGAACAATTCCCAG
>JAJRTM010000846.1 GCA_024278285.1 Planctomycetota bacterium | reverse complement strand
GTTTGTGAATCGTGCGATTACTTCGCCAAAGATCGCGCCCTGCCTGTTCTAAAACGTGGTGATTTACTTTGCACTTTCAGCACCGGCGCTTACGGATCTGTCATGAGTAGCAACTACAATTCCCGCCCCCGCGGAGCTGAAGTTCTTGTTTCAGGAAGCGATGTACGGCTGGTTCGAAAGAAAGAAACCTATGACGATTTAATCGCTTTTGAAATTGAATATTTGAAGTGAACATCGCTCATACAATGACTGCTAAAACTAGAGCTTGTGCCTCGTAGGAACTGTGCTTGCACCCATCTTCGCGTGTTGGGTTGTTTTCAATAGTAGATAATAGCCAGAATTGTAATAACTCAGTAATCGATTCATCAGCATTAGTTTGATGAAGTGGAGACCGTATTTGATGGGTGCAAGCACGCCATCCTACGGTCAAAGAATGCGTCAGTTATTATTTTATCAGTACTAATCCCCACGGCTCGCCGTTATTTCACTCATCCTCTTCAAGTTCATCGAGCTTGGCGAGAATTTGTGAGGTTAATTTTTCTAGTCCTTTTCCTGTGACTGCGGAAATCAACAGAACGGGTTTGCCGGTTGTTTCTTCGAGTAATTCTGCGATTGGTTGTGCATCGGGAAGTTCGCATTTTGTGACAGCGATAATTTCGGGACGGGAATCGAGGCTCATTTCGTAGAGCCTCATTTCTTCGCGGATTTGTAGATAGTTTTCAATCGGATCGGTTTGATCCATCGGCATCGGTTCGACCAGATGCACCAGTATGCGTGTTCGTTCGACATGCTTGAGAAATTCGTGTCCCAGGCCAATTCCCTGATGCGCTCCTTCGATAAGACCGGGAATATCAGCCAGGACAAAATCGCGATCCCAACCAATTTCGACCACTCCTAAATTCGGATGCTTTGTCGTGAAGGGGTATGCTGCAATTTCCGGGGTTGCTTTGGAGAGCCGACTCAGTAGTGTCGATTTTCCTGCATTCGGTTTTCCAACCAGTCCAACATCTGCAATCAGTTTTAATTCGAGTTTGATGGATCGAACAACGCCCGGTTCTCCCTCTTCGGTGTGCCTTGGGGCCCGGTTGGTAGAGGTGGTGAATCGTTTGTTTCCACGTCCGCCATGCCCGCCGGCTGCCACCACGAGAGAATCGCCTGCTTCTTTCAGGTCGCGTAGAAGATGCCCTTTTTTCGCATCACGCACAATCGTCCCCGGCGGCACCGGGATGATCACATCTTCCCCATTGCGACCACGGCAAAGCGCACCTTCTCCGTGTCCGCCTCGTTCTGAATTCCAATGTTTATGACCAGCCAGATGCCCCAGGCTGCCGACATCGGTGGTAGTGACAACAATCACGCTTCCGCCGTCCCCACCATCCCCGCCGTCGGGACCGCCACGCGGAATATGTGCCTCTCGGCGGAAGCTCATGCAGCCACGACCGCCATCGCCTCCCTTACAGTGTAATACAATTTCGTCTACAAACATTGAATTCTTCGCAACTAAAACAGAGGACGGCTTTCAATAGACCGATTAACAATGTCGCCAGCATAGCGAGTAAGCCGTACAGATGCACGTGGTTCAGGACCAACCAAACAATATCTGTCACATCTGTGTTCGTTTTTGCAGGATGGCGTGCTTGCAACCATCTTCGCGTGCTAGGTTGCGTTCAATGACAGAAAAGAGTTGGAACAGTTATGATCCGACGATGGATTCACCGGTGTTAAATTAATGACATGGAGACCACATTTGATGGGTGCAAGCACGCCATCCTACGATTCATAGATACATCATAATTGTTTGATTGATGCTTAGAAAATGTTTTCATATCAAAGTTTCCGTTGATGTAACCGGCCATGCTCCGTTACTGCATCTGTCGTACAGTTCCCGGATCGATTGTCTGATGTCTCCGCGATGTTTTATGAATATTAATTCCAGTTCCTTTTGTTGTGCTGCATCCGGTGTAGACGTTAATTCTGTGACCAGATCAGCCAAAAGCGAAACGGATGTCTTGCAGTTTATCAGCGTTGGTAGTAATCCTTGACGGTGAGAAGTAATTAAGCAGCGCTGATCTTTCCCCAACTGTCGCAGGAATTTTTTCCAGTTCCACCAGGAAAGTTGCTCTGCCCCGTCAACACAGATTAAATCGCTTGTACCAGTCTTTGAAAAAACTTCGTGCAGAATTGATTGCGGGATTATTCGATCGCCTTCTCGCAGTTTGACCCACTGCGTTTGCGAGGGCACCATTGCAGAGGCGAGTTCTTTTTGCAATGTTGTTTTGCCATGCCCTTGCGGTCCAACAATCGCAGCTTGTTTGCCGAGCGTATCAAAATGACAGAGTAGTTCAGCCAAAGATTCATCTGAAAATCGATACCGTATTTTTTGCAGATGTTCGGTCGCAAACGGATTGTTGCGAGCTGGGCAGAAATTGTTTCGTGGCTTCTGTTTCGCTTTCATACGTCATCGTACTGTTGATTATGCAGAAGTATTTCCTTGGCATCGGGGGAGATTACGATTTCCTGCCGAACGGAATCGCCGTTAGGAAATGCAATCAGTTCGAAAGCCCAGATGAGCGAAACAAGCTTCCCGGAAAAACTGTACGGGGCTTCGGGAAGCTGAATCGATTCGGTGATCTTATCGTTATTAAGCGGTTGGTCGTACTTCCAAGTTTTCTCGACACTTAAATTTCGATCTCCCTTGCCAACTGTATTCCAAAGTAATCGAAGTTCGACCCTTTCAACCGGCGATTCTAATGACCACGATGCAGTCACATCGATCATTTCGCCAACTTCAAAAGCAGTTCGGTCGTCAGAAAGCAGAATTTTAAGCATCGAGAATTCACCCGCATGAAGAGACAATGATTAAGGAAGTTCTTTCACATAAATGTTACGGAAATAAAGTGTGTTGCCGTGGTTTTGTAGTTCGATCGATTCTTTCGGGTAGATTGGTTTGTCCCGTTCCCAGTAGTTTTCGAGAATCGTATTATCGACGACAAGTTTCCCGTTTAACTTGACCGTCACTCGCTCGCCAACCATTTTAATATAGAATGTATTCCACTCTCCCACGGGATTATCAGCAATAACAAGCGGTTTACTGGGATTCTTTTTGTTGTTGTACAGACCGCCCGAACCGACAGCATTCTGTTTACTTAATGCGGGATCCCAAATTTGAACCTGGGGAGAACCACGAAGATAAATTCCGCTGTCTCCCTTGGCTTTAATTTTCCAATCAACATAGAATTCAAAATTGCCATATAATTTTTTTGTGCAGAGGTTTTTCCCTTTGCCATCAAAAACGATCACTCCATCAACAACATTCCAGTGCTGATGAATTCTTGCATCGGCTTCTTTTTGAGCCTTTGCCAAATCCTCGGCTGACATTTTTGCACGAGATTTCGGGCTACCGACCAACCCCTTCCATCCATTCAGATTTTTTCCATTAAACAATGCAGTGAAACCGGATGGAGGACAATTTAATTTCTCCGCTGCGGTGACGGATTTAACCGAATTGTGGGAAACAAAAATTGCCGTGGTGACGGCAAAATAAAGCAGGTAACGCAAAGATACCCAGCACGGCTGGTTCATTCTGATAGCCGTAACCAAATTGATATTTTTCGATAGTTTGCGAGCCGTTCGCAAACTTTTACTGTTAGTAATATAAAGGTGCATGATGAATTTTCCTTGGTGAGTGGAGTAGAATGACTTGGCTGGACGATCTTTGCTTGAGCATACCATGTCAGAATCCGTTTTCACAACTGATTGCCTCTTGTTTGTTCACATTCTCCCATGAAATTGATTATGATCTCAAAACTCATACTGAAAAATAACTTCTACAGGAGAAAATTTCGTTGCCGTTTATTTTGGAAGGAATTGTAACCACCAGGAACTCTGATGGAAGCATCAATATCGCGCCGATGGGGCCTGTTGTCGAATTAGAACAGGAGGGAGAGATCAAACAGCTTCTGTTTCGTCCCTTTCAAGATTCAAAAACTTGTCAGAATCTGATGGCAACAAAACAAGGCGTTTTTCATTTGAGTGATGATGTTTTATTATTTGCCCGAGCCGTCACAAAACAACTGACTGCTGCGGAATTGCCCTTGCTGCCTGCAAAAAAGATTGAGGGGGAGATTATCAGCAATGCCTGCCGGTGGTATGAATTCCAAATTACTTCTTGCGATACCTCATCGATAAGAGCAGAACTAAAAGCGGAAGTTTTCCACAGAGGCGGCGTAAGAATGTTTCTCGGTTTTAATCGGGCAAAAAATGCGATTATAGAAACCGCGATTCTGGCAACGCGATTAGATTTATTGGATGGCGATTTCATTGAAGAGGAATTGAAACGGTTGCAGGTAATCATCGAAAAAACAGCCGGGGAACAAGAACGGGAGGCTTTTGATTTGCTCACGAAATTTATTGCAAGCAATCGCGAGGGCGCATCGTGAATCAAATCTCAACGCCTGTCACGATACATACCGGCAGTCGC
>JAJRTM010000845.1 GCA_024278285.1 Planctomycetota bacterium | reverse complement strand
TAATAGTACCCAGGAGAGGACTCGAACCTCCACGGGAATAACTTCCCACTAGGCCCTCAACCTAGCGCGTCTACCAATTCCGCCACCTGGGCTTTTGTGTTCGGAAAGGGGAATTTATCAGGAGAGCCTCAGGAAAGCAACTGCTGATTCCTATTTTCGACTTATAGATTCGATGAATCCTTATAAAAACTCTCTCATCCAGTATAGCTGGAACTAAACAGGTAGGTTTTGTGAGTGAATTTTATCTTGTATTATAGTTGAGTGACAAATCCTCTGGATGACGAACGGTCATTGGAGTTGCAGCTTGCGCGTATTATTATTCGGATGAAACTTATTTATTGCCCGTACTGTCAATAGCTGCTATTGAGAAGAGCCTAAAAAAACGGGCGACCTGAAACAGGTCGCCCGTGTGGATTATCAAGTTGTCTTTTCATGCTGCCTTAACTGTTTGACGATCCGTGGTTTCTCATCTGGTTAACGATTTGTTGAGGGCGTCCGTTGTTGATCAATTCAACAGCCGTTGCGATATCTTTATCAACTGAGTTGATCGTTTCAGACTTTTCAACAACAACATCCGGGGTCACTCCTGATCCTGCCATTTCTCGACCATTTGGTGAGTAGAACTTGGCAGTTGTCAATTTCAAGTTTCCAGAAACAGTTCTCAAAGGGATGTGAGTTTGAACGGTTCCTTTGCCATAACTTTTTCGACCAACGATGATCGCCCGTCCGTTATCCTGCATCGCTGCTGCAAAGATTTCGCTGGCAGAAGCAGAGTTTCCATCAACCAAAACAACCATTGGTACTTTCCAGGTTCTGTCGAATTTTGCAGTTTCTAAAGAGTTATCGCTCAGGTTACGTCCTCGGGTACCAACGATTTTCCCCTGAGGCAAGAACATGTCACTCATTTCGATACAGACATTCAACAAGCCTCCCGGGTTACCTCGCAAGTCGATGACTAAATTCTTCATTCCCTCACGGTGCAACTTCCATAATGCTTTTTCTAATTGCTTCGCGGTCTGGTCAGCAAACTGATCGATACGGATGTAAGCGGTTCCCTGTGTGGAATCGATGATTCGTGCTTCTGAAACAGATTCCAAAACCAATCGTCCTCGTGTTATATTGATCATGCGAGGTGAATCGTTTCGCAGCACCTTTAACAAAACTTGAGTTCCTTCGTTTCCAGAGATCATATTCGCGATTTCATTAATTCCTTTACCTGCAACAGAAACTCCGTTGATGCTGTTGATGATGTCGCCCCGTCGAATCCCCGCTTTTTCAGCAGGAGAACCTTGAATTGGACGAACAATGATCACACCCTTTTTGTGCTGCTTCATCTCTACACCGATGCCTACCAACTCTTCTCGTGATTTCAATTCAACACGCGGTTTTGAAACCTGAGCGTTTGGTTTGAAGGCTGAATATTTATCGAGTGAATCGATGGTACCTTCAACAAATTCCATTCCGATCGTGGCTGGGTTAATTCCAACACCGCCGGCTAACTGGTACATACTCCAGCTCATTGCCTGGGCAGCTTCCTGAGCTGTTCGGACAGAAACATTTTTCGCTTTGCTCCGTAATTCCTGCCTGGCTCGTTCAAGAGTCTGCTCACTGGCTCGGACTCCATTTTTCCGCAAAAATTCGGGATTTTCCAAAGCCTCTGCAATGTAGTTTAACGCCCGACTTGTTCGCTCCTGGTAGCTGTTTGGTGCAACATGACGCTGATCAATCAACTGGGAAATTTCCATGAATAACGAGCGGACCTGACGGTCATTTGTACTTGAAAGAAATTGATTCAATTTACTGTCATTAACACGGTAGCTAATTCTCTGCTGAATCGCTTCCGGGCTCAAGTCGGCAGCAAAATTCTGTGCCTTCTTCCCCTGAGCATTTACTGTAGAAAATGCGGTGCCGAAGGCGATAACGGTCATTAAAGCCATCATTCGCAATGATGGGGACCACTTTTTCCAATTCCTCTTGAATTTGTTAAACATCTCTCGTCTCCTTTTTTAAGTTGTGACTGTTAACGAGTGTCTCACGTTCGATAACAGAATTTTGCCTCTCGTCGTATAATGATTACGCCTCTAAGCGACTCTCGGATCATTTTGGTGTCACCGATTCTCAATTGAGTTCGATACTCTTTCAAATTCGCCTCTATAATCGATCCCAGTGTCAAACTCTCTTTTCCCTCTGAGGCTGAATAAAATAGAAGCAACTTGCGTGCCAAACCAATCACCGCTCGCACGAAATAAGACATAACATATTGATATAACAGGAGATAACATTATTCAATAATTACACACACCTTGCGGTGTTACTTATATTTTGCAAATCTGGGCATAAAACCTCTTGCATTTACTACGTGAGAGAAAATTGACAAATTGTGCCTTTTCCTGAAGAATCATTATGACGACACTTTTGATAGATATAATCGATCCTGATAAAAGCCAGCGTGGCTTAGCCGCGATCAAACAGGTATCAGGCGATCCGGGGGGTGTTAACCTGGGCCGGTAAATTTCTTAAGCTGTTGCCATCTGTACTGTTGCGTTTTGTTTTTATAATCCCCTGTTGGGTGCCACGGCTCTGTGAGCCGTGCGAACTGAAATTCAAGCTTTGTTTTTGGGATAATTCCATCTCTAACGCAGCACGGCTCACAGAGCCGTGGCACACGAAAGTGTTATTTCTCGCAACAGTTGCTCAATACAAACCCCCCTCATCTCTCCCATCTTCCGGGTTATTTAACAGGCCAG
>JAJRTM010000844.1 GCA_024278285.1 Planctomycetota bacterium | reverse complement strand
ACTAAAATCGTGCAGAATGGTCTGTTTTTCTGCGATTTTGTTTTTTTCTGTATTTTCGCTCCAATAATCCAATCGCTGGCACGGTAGGAGCAAGCACTTATATGCGATACACTCATGGATACACGAGAACCTCTCTTAATTCAAACGGAGTCTCTTAATTCAAAAGGGAGCACAGACATTCCTGTCTGTCCTTTTTGAATAAATAGAGGCTCCTAAAACAAAGGTTTACTGACAAAACCAGGACAGTTCGATACAGAGGCTAATCATGCAGTTACATCTTTTGGGGACGGGCGGATATCATCCCAACGAAATTCGCCACACCGCTTGCCTGATGCTGCCTGAACAAGGAATTGTTCTGGACGCCGGGACCGCTTTTTTTCGTGTGGCTAAGCGAGTAAAAAACAAGCATCTGAAAATATTCCTGACCCATCCGCACTGGGATCATATCGCCGGGCTGACTTATCTTATTGTTCCCATGTTAAATGGACAGATTGAAAAAATCACTCTGTATGCAAACCGATATACGATCAATGCGATCAAGACACATCTGTTTGCAGAACCGACTTTTCCGCACATGCCGGATTTTGAAATTGTCCTTCTTGAAGATTGTAAATCACCGATACAGATCGAAAACTGCAACATTCATTGGACAAATCTGAAAAGCCATCCGGGTGGTTCAATCGGTTACCGCATCGAGTCTGTTCAATCCAGCTTCTGTTACATTTCCGATACCGCGGTTGATGGCAGCTATACCGAATTTATTCAGGGCACCGATCTGCTCATTCACGAATGTTACTTCCTGGATGACATGCAGGATTGGGCAGAGAAAACAGGACACAGCTACAAGACTGAAGTTTTGGAATTGGCTAGAGACGCTGATGTAAAAAAACTGTTGATGACGCACATCGACCCCGAACAAACCGGCGATGACCCGCTTTGCCTGAAGAAAGAGAGTCACATTTTTCCGAATGCGGATACCGCCCGGGATTTAATGGTTATTGATTTACCCTAACCCGGCGTAGCCGGAACCAAAGTAGGTCAGGCTGGAAAGCCTAACCTACTTTCCTGGCTGGTTCTGGTTTCTCCAAGTTAGGAGTCAGAACGATCAATCGGTATGGTTCATATCTACGGGGAGCCAGATGGACATCATTGATGTTCCCCGATTCAACCAACTGTAATAGGGAATTAACTTCAAGGAAATGGAGTCTGTCTGAAAATCTGTAACATCCTGATAGAGATTTCTGGAGTGATAAGAGCCATCGGTCCATCCTGCGTTTTTTAATGATATCCCCTTTCCTTCCAGGACGGTAACGCCGCCCAGAAGATTTTTGTCGAATCGAGCTTTGAGTTCAATATTGCTCGGTAACAGGACATCCATCACGTCTGTGTTTCCGGGAAGGTCAACAGACTCGAGGCAATAAACAATTGGGCCTCGCATAACTGCAACCTGGCCTCGAAGTTCTTCAACAAGTGGATTGGCTCGCACAAGACGTGCCTTCATCGGTAAATTCAGCTCCACAACATCACCCGCTGCCCAGGATCGCTGCAAAGAAGCGTACTGACCGGGGTTTGTTTTTATTTTGGCAGGCTTCCCATTGATTCGAATCGATGCACCATTAGCCCAATCCGGAATATGAAGTTGCAGCTTTAACGGCTGCGCATCAGAAACTGATTCGAAAGTCAGTTTGATCTGTCCTTCCCACGGATATTTGGTTGATTGCCGCAGTTGGATTGATGTTCCATTCTCCAAGGTGGTTTTAAGAATATTGCTCCCATAAAGATGAACCCATAAGGAATCTTTCGACGTGCTGTAAACATAGCCGTGCATCCTGGCGATAGTTCGTGCCAATTGCGGCGGGCAACAGTACCCTTTCCTCTCTTTCCATCGTGTCAGGCGATCACTCCGCAGCAACGGCACTTCTTTGCCAAATCGACGAAGTACATTTGTGTATAAAAACGTGTCACCGTCCAGGCCCAGTCCGGCGATACCGCTGTTGTACCAGACACGTTCCATAACATCTGTGTATTGCCCCTGACTTGTTATGTTCAGCATCCGCCAGTTCCACATGCCATTGCCAATACAGGCACAGGTCTCACAGTAAGATTTCCGATTGGGGAGGGAGTATTCATCTCCAAAGGCTTCATGTACCAAATCGTGGCGAATCGACATACCATGCGTAAATGGTCCCACTCCGCCGTGGATGTACATTTTCCTCGAAGTGACATCGTTCCAAATGCGATTCAACGCACCGAACAGCTTCTGGTCCCCCGATTCCATGTAAGCATCCGCGGCTCCACCATAAAGATATGTTGCAGTAACAGCGTGGCCAACTGCGAAAGATTCATTTCGCAGAGGTACACGGTCCTGTGTCAGGTCAGAACCGACTTTACAGGTGTGTTGATCTGCGATTTCCTGTGAAATTGTTTTCCCGACTTTGCAGGTGCCACGGTTATTGATGAAAATGTTTGCCAGTTCGAGGTACTTCTTATCACCGGTTGTCCGGTACAACTCAACCGCTCCCATGATGTTGGAAGGATTGAACCCAAAAGGGGCTAATTCCGGTTGACCTGTTTTGAAAGTGTCATAGAGATAGTCGCCTGTCTTGCGTGCCAGTTTCAAAAAATTGTCTTTTCCGGTTATGCGATGATGAATGCACGCCGCAGTCATCAGGTGGCCCATGTTGTAAAGTTCATGATGATGAATATTCTCGAAACGTTTTCGCTTTTCAAGAATGATTTGAGTTGAAAGATATCCATCGGGTTGTTGAGCTTTACCAATGATCTCGATCACTTCATCCATCTGCCGATCGAGCTTCGGGTCTCGCGTTACGGAATAAACATAAGCGACTGCCTCAACCCATTTGTAAAGATCACCATCATGCCAGGACGTACCTCTCCAGACACCTTCTTGCAAACCGGCAGCGATGCGAAAATTAACCCAATGGAACCCAGCGTCCTTTCCATCGTCTGTCTTGCTGCCGTCATTGTAGAACTCCCACATTTTTGGAATGGTGACATCCTTAACCAGATCAAATTTTTCCTTCCAGAATCCATCCGTCCATTTCACATCTTCCAAATTGACACTTCGCAACTTGCTGTGAGGGCTTTGACTGTTGTTAATAATCCCTTTTTCTTGAGCCAGAGCCAACTGGGTCTGGCTGGCTGTTAATATTATCAGTACAAGCAATGGATTTCGAAATTGACCTGTCACAATCGCGTCCTTCTTCTCTAATTGTTTAAGCTGCTAGACGAGTGGTGGGAAAAAGTTCTCTTGCCACTGTTGTGCAGCATCTTGCTGAAAAGGTACTAACCCGGATTATTCATCAGCCGCTGGGCGCTAGCGGGTTGTTGACTTAGTCACCGAACGCACATGTTTAGTACATTTACACTATTTCAAAACTACCCTTTTCTGCCCTTTGACCACATGAAAATGCGATCAAAGATAACTTGAAGCGAATTACGGGACTTCGGAAATACTAAATCAACAAGTCGCTAGCGGGTTGTTGATTTAGTGTATCTGATTATTTTTCAGGGATAGGGAGTCTGTGGGTGGCCTGGTAAATAACCCGAAAGCTGCGGGGAATAAGGGGGTTTGGGGCAGAAAACAGCAGAAAAAGGTGTCAGAGCAGAAAAAGGTGTCAGGAACCGTTTATATCGTTTTCGGTGTGCCATCGGGTCGCTCCTTATCGAGAATCAATTCCGAACGATCCCCCAAAAACACTGGCATAGCCAGTGACACCCAATTTCGTCACTTTTTTATCAGAGGCACCCGGCTACGCATTAAACGCCGGGCAGTCCGTACGGTTTGCGGTAGGTTTTTCCGAGAAGTTCGTTTGCTTCGTCGCAGTCGATGAACTGTTCTTTGTTTGTATCAAAATCGAGTCGTCCACGTGTGCGGTAGGCGATTTCTCCCAGATGCACCAACGCGCAACTACGATGAGCGGTTAGCGGATTCGCTTTTGTCTGCTCACGCTTTCGAACCGCATTCAGGAATTCGCTCATATGTTCTGCGTAACCCCGCTGACCTCGCAGGTCACGTCCTTCTGTTGGTCCCTTTTTGCTTTTGGGACCGAGAAAAACGCTGAACGCACCACGGCGAGAGAATATCATATACCCCTTCGTGCCGTAAAAAACGTTTCCATTATCGAAACCGTGCTGACCATACGCCATGAAGGGAGAGTTTTCGTAAATCAATAATCGACCATCAGGATATTCATAAGTGACATTCATGTTGT
>JAJRTM010000843.1 GCA_024278285.1 Planctomycetota bacterium | reverse complement strand
CTGCAATCGGCTGGCGAGCCGCGTTCGGCATCGCAATGTTATGGGGCCTGCTTTCAATTGTCGTGCTGACAATGATCTCCGGTGCAAGAGAACTGATGACCCCCGGTGCCTGGAAACGGGACGGCCTGGTTTACAAATTGAGTAGCGGCGAAACAACATCAGACGAAACCGAGGCGATGAAGCAGTGGCAAGCAGAACAGCATCAATCAAGAAAAGACCAGCTAACTCGCCTGCAAAGCAGTTTGCTCGTTTACGCAATCGACCATGAAGGAAAATATCCAGATGCCGAAAATGTCTCAGCGATTCCGAATGAACGCTGGCAGTTGCCGAAAGATATCGGCGGGCGTTATTTATATTACCCCGGCAAAAAACTGGGAGAATCGAAAACCGTCATCGTCATCGAACCACAAATAGAACAACGCCAACTCGTCCTGTTCGCAGACGGCGTCATCACAGAATTACTACCCGATCAGATTGAACTTCTGATGAAAGCAACGTAGGGTGTGCTGTGCACACCAATTGTGGCACCCGTCTATGAATAATTATTGCCATCATAGCGGAGTCTTTTCTTGCAATCACGGTACGCACAGCGTACCCTACTTCGCTACTTCGCTAAAATTCAAGTTTGACAAAGCACTACAATGGTTTTTTGCAAAGTAATAGTACTTCTTTTGCTCGATCATTATCCGGCTCTAACGTAGTATCCCAATTACCAAGTTGCACACAACGCACCCATTTGGGGAGGAATCCAACTGCGGCAAAAAGGTGTTTTATTTCATCTGGTTTGTACCTTATATCTCGAACGATTAATTCTGATGGAAGTGAGTTTCCCTGATTGAATTGTTCTTTTCGATATACTAGCCGTGAATTTTCATCGATCATATAGAATTCAGGGTTAAAAATATTACCTGAGGTTTCCATTGTATTACTAGGCTGAAGGTCAAAAAGTCGGTCTGGCTCAGTGTCTATTGAAAAAAAGTTTGTTGCTCTTTTTTCGGTCAAAACCATATTCATAACTGATATTAAAACGGTCCCACCGGGTGCCACATGCTTGTAAAGGTTATCGATCATTTTGAAGTTATCAGCAGGATTAGCAAAAGAGCCAATCACGTCGTAAAGACAAATTACTGCTTTGAATTTTCGACCTAGATCGATTGACCGAAAATCATCACAACGAAAATTACAGTTCAAATTTTTTCCTTGAATTGACTTTGATGCTTTGTCTACCAGAGTTGGTATATAGTCCAAGCCTGTTACATCAAATCCAAGCTCAGCCAGCAAGATTGAATGCCTACCGTTTCCACACCCTACGTCCAGTATGGAATCATTAGGTTTGAGGTTGCAGTTCTTTATTATAAATTTGACTTCACTGGAGTCATGAGAGGCCCATTTATGAGATGAATCAAGAGTCATACGGGCAAAAGCATCTCGCACAATTGAATCGGATGCTCTAAGCATTTTCTCAATTTCATCTTTGGTGAGTTGTAACTGTTGCTGCTCGTTAAAAGTGAAGGCAAGCCATTCCCAGCCAGCATCTAGTTCCCCGAGTGTCCACGGAACTGCAGTTGAGGCAGAAGTGATCCGAGATGGTAGTTCTGAATGATCAACTAAAAACTTCGTATCAAACTTACTACTACCGTTCTTTACCACCAATTTAGTCTCCTTTGTAATGTAAGGAACATGTGTGTTTGCGACTTTTAAGAGCATTTCTTTTCGTTTAATAATTTGTTTGGTATCACAACGTCGGCGTGTTGCCTTTTCTAACGCTCTCACAGCAAATGGATTAGCACTTACTAAGCCCCATGCAAAGTGATCTGAAGAACTCCATAAGGAAAAAAGAAGGTTTTTTGCGATCCCCTGATTGCGGAAATCGACATGCACGACAAGCTGAGTAACCCAAGTCACAACCCCGTACCTTGGGACCTTTGTCCTGATAGCGACTGCATAGCCAACTATCTCACTATCTGCACTCGCGCTCACAATAATTGAGTCTGGTGACTTCAACCAATCGTTTATTTTAGATGATGACAGTCGAATTGGTTTTCCACTTTTATCCCCTGCCTCAATTGCCCAAATCCCATAGTGTTCAGAATACAGCTTCGAGCATTTATCTAAAAAGCCCGGGATTTTAGAGGCAAATATCCCCCCTTGAAATTCATATTCAATCAAACAATGCGTGATATCCAAGCGACTGTTGCTCCGCATTTGACGAGAAAGAGATGCTTAGTTGATGAAAATACAAAAAAACTGACATCAAAATCAGACACCGATACTGGAACTTTGCAAGCTGTAAGTCAATGAATCATTAATTATTTTATTTTATGCAACTCATACTTTTCGTATCCAATCAGGTGCCGCGGATCATTGTACGGCGGCGGCGTCTTCGGCGGTAGCGGTGAGTGAAGCGGTCGCCATCTTCGGCTTCTGCGAAGAAGGAACCGGATAGCAGTTTGTAGAAGAACAGCAACGTAAATGCACCGCCGGTTGCGACAACAGAACCGATGATCGAAACCGGTGTTACTTGGGCTCCCTTCCAGAAATAGGAAAGCGTGCCACAGCCGATGACCGCGCCACCGATGCCCATCATCATGGTCGAAACCGCCCCTCCCGGATCGCGGCCCGGCATAATCGCCTTCGCTGCCAGTCCGACAAGTGTGCCGAAACCGACCCAGATAAGCATTTCGTTCGCAGCATTTTCTGCGATCAATAGTATTTCTTCCTGTGACATCCTTGCCCCCTGATGCGTCCGAAAACGCCGTTCGCGTTAATAGAGAGGCCATTCTCTCTAAAAAAATCCCCCCCGGAATTCTTCCACAGATACAAAAAGCCCCTTGAATTGTCCCTTTGAGAGTGCATCTGGCCCTGTACACTCCCGAAAAAGGGACGCTATTTGCTAAGATCGGTAGAATTGGTACAAAAACTTTGTTGATTTCTGAATCATTTTCTGGTATTGTACCTTAGTATATTCGTGAATGACATTACATCACCGGAAGGGGTAAGCTCGATGGCCAAGGCTCGCGGACAAAATAAATCAACTACTCAGAAGAACGGCGATTCAAATAAAGTACTCGATAATGCGTTAGGGCAAATCGAAAAAGCGTTCGGCAAGGGAGCGATTATGAAGCTCTCGGATACCGGGGCTGCAGTCTCCGGAATTTCAACCGGTGCGTTGTCGCTTGATATTGCAATGGGGGGGCGCGGTTTTCCGCGCGGCCGCATCATCGAATTGTTCGGTCCGGAATCGAGTGGTAAAACAACGCTGGCATTACACGCCATCGCCAGTGCCCAAAAAACAGGGGGCGTTGCTGCATTTATCGATGCGGAACACGCACTCGATCCTTCTTGGGCGAAACGACTCGGCGTAAATCTGGAAGAACTGCTCGTTTCGCAACCTTCCTACGGGGAAGAAGGTTTGCAGATTGCAGAAATGCTGATCAAGTCTAATTCGGTTGACATCATCGTGATCGATTCCGTTGCTGCACTCGTCCCGAAAAAGGAACTGGATGGCGAAATTGGCGATACGCATGTCGGCTTGCAGGCTCGCATGATGTCTCAGGCAATGCGAAAACTGACAGGAGTCATTTCCAGGGCTAACACGACGGTTATCTTTATCAACCAGATTCGTGAAAAAATCGGCGTCATGTTCGGAAGCCCCGAAACAACCCCCGGCGGTCGTGCGTTAAAATTCTATTCATCTTGCCGGGTCGATGTCCGCAGAATCGCCACCCTGAAAGATGGCGACGAAGTGATTGGCATCCGCATGAAAGCAAAAATCGTCAAAAACAAAGTCGCCCCGCCATTTCGCATTGCAGAGTTCGACATGCTCGGCGTTTGCGGTATCAGTTTCGAGTCGGACATTATCGATCTGGCTGTTACAGAAAATATTGTTGATCGCAGCGGCAGTTGGTTCAGCTACGGCAAAGTACGTCTGGGGCAGGGTAAAGAAAAAGCCCGACAGTTCCTGGTCGAAAATCCAGATATGACCGAAGAAATCACACAAAAAGTCCTCCAGGCAAAAGGCCTCGCCGCAGTGCCGGAAGAAACGCTTCCTGAACCAGATAACGAAACTGCTGCAGAGTAACCACGTGATTGAGACACCGGAATGAGCATTGAACAATCTGAAAGAGCTCGCCTCTCACTTGAGGGGCTATCGATTGGAGATGCCTTTGGGCAGCAGTTTTTTATTCCCGGTGTGGTAGAAAAAGCGGATAGAGAGAACCTGCCTCCTTCACCATGGAAATACACCGATGATACTGAAATGGCAATGGCCATCATTCAGATTCTGGAAAAGGATGGAGAGATTGATCAGGATCTTTTGGCTATCACGCTTGCGGATCGATACGTTGCTGAACCTTGGCGCGGTTACGGTGCAGGTGCGATGGAGCTTTTACGCGACATCAACAAGGGGGCAGACTGGAGGGAATCCAGTCAGAAGATGTTTGGTGGAAGCGGTTCTTATGGAAACGGCGGTGCAATGCGAGTTTCACCGTTAGGGGCTTGGTTTGCAGACAATGTTCAAGAAGCCATTCATCAGGCAATTCTTTCTGCTGAGGTAACACACGCACATAAAGAAGGGCAGGTAGGAACTGTTGCGATTGCTTTGGCTGCAGTTTGGGCATGGCAAAGAAACAATAATGGCAATCATGATACACCGACTGAAATGATTCCATGGATTCTTGAGCATCTTGAAGAGAGCGAGGTTCGAAGTCGCATCGAGTATGTAGCCACTTTTCCGATGGACGCCTGGGCCTTTACAGTTGCTTCACAAGTTGGATGCGGCGATCAACTCAGTGCACAGGACACAGTACCGTTTTGTCTCTGGCTTGCAGCAGCGCACATTGATGATTTCTGTGAAGCAATGTGGGTTGCTGCCAGAGTTGGTGGAGATATCGATACCAATTGTGCGATTGTCGGTGGTATTATCGCATTAAGTGTTGGGCATTCAGGAATACCAAATAGCTGGAAGAAGCATCGCGAATCATTGAACTGGTGATTTGTAGTTTTGAGACAACTAATCTGACATAGATGCAATCTTCGTTAAGTTTCACCAAAACAATTCCTGTGCTTGAGTGTTAAATTCAATATTTGCCCTTATGCAGTTCACAACGAAATTACATTCTTCTACGGAGTTTGCGATGCGTCCTGATCGAGTTAAAGTTTCACTTCTTTCCGGTGGATTACTCTTGCTGCTGTTTTTTCTGTTTCCGCAGTCCGGATTTCCTCAGCCTTTCCGGAAGAAATCATCCAAAGATGCGGGGGAAATACAATTTGAACGGATGGATCGGAATCAGGATGGGAAGTTGACGTTGGATGAAATTCCTGTTCGTGGGAAAGGCTTATTCAAGAGAATTGATGCCAATGGCGATGGGATCATTACGTTGAATGAGCATCTGCAATTTCGCAAACAACGTCCTGCGCAGCAACCTCGTAGGAATAAACAACGTGGTCCGCGACTTCCGGAAGGGACTGAAGTGACTCGTGATATTGCTTACATCAAAAATGGGCATGAACGTCAAAAGCTGGATGTTTATGTCCCCGCGAATGCAGAAGCGAAATTGCCTTTAATCGTCTGGATTCATGGGGGAGGCTGGCGAAGCGGCGATAAACGCAGATGCCCCGCTTTGTACTTGCTGGATAAGGGATATGTCGTTGCCAGTATCAATTATCGATTGAGTCAGGATGCAGTTTTCCCTGCTCAGATTCAGGACTGCAAAGCGGCAATTCGTTATTTGAAATCGCATGCTGAGCAGTTTTACATTGATCCTGATCGAGTTGGCGCATGGGGGGCATCTGCGGGAGGGCATCTGGTTGCCTTGCTTGGTACATCTGGAGGCGTCTCTCGCCTTGAAATCCATGGTGCTGAAAAGTCGAAAATTGATAGCACTGTTCAAGCCGTCTGTGATTACTACGGTCCGACAGATTTTACAATAATGAATCAGAAGGCCACAGCCAGGAGGCCGATTATCGCTGACTTTGCCGAATCGAAATTGCTTGGCGGTACGGTTCAGGAAAACCTTGAAAAAGCAGAAGCCGCTTCGCCGACCACTTACGTCACCAAAAATGATCCCCCATTTCTGATCGTCCACGGCGACAGCGACCCAGTTGTTTCGGTTACTCAAAGTAAAGTCTTTCAGGAAAAACTGACATCAACAGGAGTTGAATCGGAATTGATCATCATCGAAGGAGGGAAACATGGTCCGTTCAAATCTCCAGAAATGCTGGAAAAAGTAAAACATTTTTTTGATAAGCATCTCAAAATGTAGAGAGAGGACAAACGCAACAGTTGGCAGGTAAACAGATTCGTAGAATGTGCCGTGAAGTAAGCAGGTGGATGGCACGGATGCAAGAGTGAATTAACTTGGGAGCTAGTCCAATATGAACCAGGAGGAACCATCACCTCAGGAAGCGATTTTGTTGATCGCGCATGGGAGTCGGCGTCAGGCAGCCAATGACGATCTGATTTGCTTGCGGAATATGGTGCGAGATGCGCGTGCCGGGCAAATTGTTGAGCATGCCTTTCTTGAACTGGCGAATCCCACGATCCCAGAAGGAGCAGTCAGTTGTATCGAGCAGGGGGCAAAAAGAATTTTGATGTTCCCTTACTTTCTTTCCGCAGGGGTGCATGTCGTCGAAGATTTGACCAACTTCAAAACCGAATTTGAAAAAAAATGGTCTGATGCAACTTTTATTGTCTGCCCGCCGCTGGGACTGCATCATTTAATGGTAGATATCGTTTTTGATCGAATTGGTCAGGGCGGTGGAGATAGGCATTAGGAAAGCCTGGTCAATTTTTCTCTAACGCCTAACCCGGCGTAGTCGGAACCAAACAGAGATCAGGCGAGCCGGGTCAGTGATGACCCTGGTAACTTTCGAGTGTCGATTGGCTACCGATCTGTGACAGCAGAGTAACCAGGGGGTTAACACCCCCGGCTCGCCTGAAAATAACCTGCCACTTTTTGCACAGGATTTCATTGGTAAGATACTAATACCTAACGCCTGTTTCCAATTGAGCAGTCGGTTCGCCATACTGCACGCAAAGATTGATCAATTTTCCCGCGTCGATTGGCTTGCTGATGTAATCATCACAACCAGCGACAATACATTTCAGTCGATCATCATCCAGCGCGTT
>JAJRTM010000842.1 GCA_024278285.1 Planctomycetota bacterium | reverse complement strand
TTCTTCTTTTCAAGCAGATCGATTGTCACCGTGGTTGCCAAGATAGTTGCAGCTAAATAAAGAGACAGCCCCCCTTCGGTGTAGGCGATGATCGAAATTCGATAAGTCCACGGAATCGTGAGATAAATAATCGCCCCCAGCCAGCCGGCGGTCTCTCCCCATTTTCGTTTAATGAAAAGAAAGACAAACCAGGCTGTCAGCGGTGCAAACCCTGCAAGAATCGTTTTGCCCGCGACCGCTCCCCAGTACCAGTTTCCATAAAGCATCATGCCGGTGAGTGTCAGCATTTCAGTTAAGAATGGAAAGCTGGTGTAAACATTGTGAGGCAGAAAATGAATCTCGCCTGCCTGATAATATTCCTTCGGGCCGCCAAGGTGGTACTCTTTGACATCGAAATCAATCGAAGGCAGCATCGCTCCCAGAAAGATCGCCAACAGAAACGGAAGCAAAATCATCGATCCCCAGATCCGAGGCGAGCTGATCGGCAACTGGACATTTGACACCTTGTAGTATGTCAGCAAAAACCACGATTTTATCCGCCCGATCCAAGCCGAAAAACTTCCCGCAGCTCTGGCGTGCATCACCGCCCAGAATAGAATGATTCCCGCATACGTGATCAGAAAAGCGATTCGATTTAACAAGCCGAGTAAACCAAGAGACAACGTGATCAAAGAAAGGCCGGAGAGTCCAACGGCCAATGAAAGCGCATGCCATTCGAGCCGACCGATTTGCTTGATCTTTCCGCGTGCCAAATGAAACAGCCCGGTCCCCAGGCAATACGCGACCCAGTAAACGAGAATTGCAACGAACAAAAACCCGGCTCTTTCAGGCAGATATTTCCAACCGGAAGCAGGACTGTTTTCTTCGCGAACCGGGGCGACATTTTCGAGAAGGAAATAGTCAACTGCTTTCCAGACAACCCAGCGAGTCGGCTGCTCTCCATTTTCCATCTTCTGCGCGTTCGGCAATTCCTGTGAATAGAAGAAGAGATAAAACGCGACCAGCCACAGGCAAGCCATTAACGGGAGATATCGTTTCATTGTTGCTGAGTTCATGCGAGGATAATAATTGACAAGATACTAAACAATAATTGCCAGCTTTCTGCTTTGTAGGATGGCGTGCCGAGTTGCGTTCAAAAACAGGAAGGAGTCGAAATGTTTAGATTCTGCACGATGTCCACGAAAATGGATAGCGTATTTGATGGGTGCAAGCACGCCATCCTACTCACGAATAAAACGAATTGATCGACAGTAATATAAAAAGAACCCCGGCGATTCCAGATACTTGGACAGCCGGGGTTATGAATTTTGATGCGACCTGAAAATTAATCTCTGGACATGAACAATCGCAAGATGTACCAGAACATCGTTGCGACAGAGGCAAACAGCGCGAGTGCAGCCGAAACGTGCTGATCCGTTCGATAATGCCGCATGACGTTAGAGGTATCATACAAAATATAACCAGCCATTAAACCAACCATTGCCACAGAAAACCAGGTGCCTAGTTGGATTCCACCAAAGAAGGCACCAATGATAATCAGTCCCAATGCGGCGAATCCCGCAACTGCCAGAAAACCTCTCAGAAAAGAAAAGTCTGCTCCGGTAATCATCACAAACGCGGTCAGTCCACCAAAAATAACCAGAGTCATCACAGCGGCGTTCATAATAATATCAGGAGTTTGCTGAACTCTGACGATGTAGAAAATTATCGGGGTAAATATGACAGCCTGTGCAACCGTGTAAAGCATCAAGCCGAGATATTGTTTTGTAGAAGATGCTCCACTCATTGCCCACGAATTGGCCACCCAACTTGTTACCATGAACAGTCCAAGAATCAACAAGCCGTTTCCAACGCCCCATAACTTCATCAGGGGAATCGCGATCGCATCGTTATTACTGAAAATATACAGCAGCCCGGCGAAGCAAAAGATGGCGCCGGTTAAATGCGCGTAAGTTCGTCGGATGAATGCAGCCCGTTCTTCACGGACGGCGTCAATCGCAAAAGGATTTTCTTGTGCGTATTCGTTGCCATAACTCATAGGGATTCCCCTCCTGTTTCTATTCTCTTATTCGGTAATGTTCAAAACGATTTTGTTGAGCGAAAGTAATTTTTATCTGCTGCGATTTGTTTTATAATTCCCTGTTGGGTGCCACGGCTCTGTGAGCCGTGCGAGCGGAATTTCAAGCTACCTTTTGCGAAAACAGTAACTCTAACGCATCACGGCTCACAGAGCCGTGGCACACGAAAACGTTATTTCTCGCAACAGTTTCTCGATACAAAGGCCACTCAACCAACTGTTTTTCTACAATTGTGGAAGTATAACTTCGCAATGAGCAAATATCCAGTGCGATTCTTGTGAAGAATGCTTTTTGATGAACTCCAACGGGATCGATTAGCCACGGTATAATCAGGTTGTCTGTTTCATCATGTGCATCGCTTGTAACAGATTAGACTGTGTCCAGAGTAGCGGGGTGATGTCGTTGGGGACGTATTTCCCTTTTTCGAGGTAGTACGATTCCGGACACTTCAGCGGTTCGAACGATGAGGCTTCGTTGGTTAATTGGCAAAGTGATCGGTGGAAGTATTCCACCTGTTTTTTTCGGTCGGCTCCGTTTTTCGATTCCAGATATCGTTTGCCGAAGATGATCGAAATAATCGGATCGAAAATGCACCACTGCGCTTCTTCGCCTGGCGATAATAAAGCGTCACGGGTTGATTGATCGTCACTGAAATCTTCGGTTCGTTTATCAGCATCGAGCTTCGTTTTGTAATCAGCGCACCAATACGAATCGCCCAGGTAGCGACGGATGCCGTATTCGCCCTGTAAGTGTTCGATGACATTACCGATAATTCGATCTGCAATCGCACCGGTGACAATCTGGAGCGGCTCAACCAAAAACAGCAGTGCTGCATCGTATTCGCGATGTTTAAGTGGATCTTTCTGAATGCACTCTCCGGGGAGGATATCGAGCATTGCATTTTGACCGCGCGTGATCGCATCTTCGAGCCAGTCAAAGCGTCCGCAGGTATCGTTGGAAGCGGTAACGAAATCTGGTTTTTCATCGTACAGATGACTCAACTCCAGCAGCCCAGTCGTTGCGGTGCCGATGCTGGAAGCTGCAATTTTTCGGACCTCTTCCCAATGTCCGCTATCTTCGTCTTCCCAGAATTTGATCGTGTGATAATAATCGATAAACAGCCCCAGCAAATGTTTATGAGAATCTTTCGGTTGCAGATGATCCTCTCTGCACAGTTTGCAATACAGCCAGAGAAAATAGCCGAGCGCATCGTTCTGGGCGTGTGCCCATTTCTGATCGATCTCTTTCAGCTTTTCCGCATTGAATCGAATATGAGGCCGCTGCATCGGATCGTTAGCGCTGGTTTCGCAGGAAATGATATCCGTAAAACGATGTTGATACTTCACAAAAAAATCAGCCAAAGCAGAAAGACATTTCGCAGCCGGTTTTGTTTGTCCAACAACGTAATGTCCGTAAGCGACCAGCACGTTATCTCGAACCCAGGCGTTGGAGTAGCCGGTGTATTCGTGATCTTCTTGAAGAGCGATCGCTGCCGGGAAAATGCCGTTGGGCAGTGGCGAAAACTGAAAGGTTCCTGCTTCATGCAAGGTCTTTTCCAGTGCCTGCAAATCGGCTTTCGTCTGCTGAGAGGACAGATACTTTTGAATTGCCTTGGCTGGCTTATTCGGCATAAAAAAATTCCTTGAAAGTAAATTAGAAGAGAGCCGTAGGGTCCGCTATTGCGGACCACCTTGTTGGCTGCGTACCTTCTTGTTGCCCGCGGGAGCAGACCCTACGATTTTTTCTTACGGTATTGTTGACGGAACGACTCCTTCGGAGCAGGAGGGAGTTCGCGTTGGCGACCCCAGGGGTTGAGGAAATTGTACAGCATGAAGCGAGGCAGATGCCGTAACTTCCAACGTCCCCAATAGCCGACCCATTGAAACAGATTCGGTCGCTGCATCAGAAAACTGGTCATTTTCATACTCCATCGTTTTCCCGCGGGAAGTAAATGAAGCAGCACCAATTTATGACGCCAAGTGTAAAGCTGATGGTGCAGATCAATTTTCACCGGGCAGACGTCAGTGCACGATCCACATAAACTGCAAGCGTGAGGCAAACTCGCGCTCGCCTTGGCGTCTTGAGCGGGAGCGAGTATCGAACCGATCGGACCGGGGACTGTGTTATGATAACTATGACCGCCACTTCGCCGGTACACCGGGCAGGTATTCATGCAGGCACCGCAGCGAATACATTTGAGTGAACTGCGAAACTCTTCTTCACCCAATAACTTGCTGCGACCATTATCGACAAGTACCAGATGCAACTGCGACTTCTCATCTTTCGGACCATGAAAATGCGAACTGTAAGTCGTAATCGGCTGCCCGGTTGCAGAGCGAGCCAGTAACCGCAGAAAAACGCCGAGGTCTTCTGTACGTGGAATTATTTTTTCGATTCCCATACAGGCAATATGCACCGAGGGCAGCGAGACTCCCAAATCTGCGTTTCCTTCATTGGTGCAGACAACGAAACCACCGGTTTCTGCAATCGCGAAGTTGACGCCTGTCATCCCTGCATCGGCTTGTAGAAATTGTTCCCGTAAATGCTGGCGAGCCGCTTCGGTTAAATACTCGGGATCGCAAACTCCTTTTTCTGTTCCAAGGTGTTCATGGAAAGTCTCGCCGACTTCTTCTTTTGTGATGTGAATCGCGGGCAAGACAATATGACTGGGCGATTCATTGCGAAGCTGAACGATCCGTTCCCCCAGATCGGTATCAATCACTTCGATATCGTGACGTTCCAGAAATGGATTGAGATGGCATTCTTCGGTAAGCATCGATTTGCTTTTGACCAGTTTTTTTACGTCGTGTTTCTGCAAAATCGAAAGCACAATTTCGTTATGCTCTGCTGCATCTTTCGCCCAGTGCACCTGCACGCCCAGTTTCTCGGCGTTCTCTGTAAATTGAACGAGTAACTCATCCAGATGCGTTAAGACGTACCCTTTAATTTGCGTGGCGGTGCTGCGAAGCTGTTCCCACTCTGGCACCGTGTGAGCCATTTTGTCCCGTTTTTCCCGCACAAACCACAAGGCGCGATCATGCCAGTGGGCTCGCTTGGAATTCGCAACGAACAAAGCCGCTTCTTCAGGATGCTTCGCAATCATCAAAAAACCTGTATTTCAATCGAAAATTTAAAACCAACTTGCCTCTTATAGTATAGACAGATTCGGCAAGAACAAAAATGAACAAACGAAATTCCATTGCCCAACCCAGACAAACCGGCACCAGGCAAGAAAAAAATATCGAGGTTCCAGCACGACTGGTTCACTCTGATAGCCGTAACCAAACTGATACTTTTCTACCATTTGCGAACCGTTCGCAAACTTTTACCGTTAGTAATACGGAGAAAAGTCTCTCGCATTGCCTGCAGCAGTTTGGAATTTAATCCGCTCAATTGCCCTTTTCTTTATTAGTTTGGGCGATGCTTACTCAGTAAGCAGAAATCACTGTAATCTATAGCGTCAAACTGGTATCATTCCGTAATCCCAAAATTTTCCAGCGATTGGATCATCTGGCAGAAAGTTTATCAAAGGAACTCTTATGAGTCTGACTATTATGAAGCGGATTCGGTTTTGTGCCGGGCATCGTCTTTTTAAGCATGAAGGGAAATGTGCTTTTTTTCATGGGCACAACTACATTGCCGATATTTATGTGACGGGGGAAGAAGTCGATGCGGTTGGGCGGCTGGTCGATTTTTCCATGCTGAAAGAAAAATTCAATGGTTGGATCGATGAGTTCTGGGATCATGGATTTCTGCTTCACGACATCGACGAAAACGGAATCGCGGCTGCCAAAATGGTTGAACCGAGCAAGTTTTTTCTGATGCCTTACAACCCGACAGCCGAAAACATGGCTCGCTATCTGCTGGAAGAAGTCAGCCCGGAATTACTGGCGGATGAACCTGTGCGGGCATCGCGAGTCGTCATCTGGGAAACGGAAGATTCTTTTGCAGAAGCAAGTTTATCCAACAGCGGAGAGATGAATTCGCAGTTCAATCAAAAAACAGAGTTTGCAGAATCGTAACCCAGTGAGATGCCTTAATAATGTATTCTGTTTGTAGTTTGTAGGATGGCGTGCTTGCACCTGTTGCTTATACATAAGTTTTGTCCCGGAGGGACATTGGCAAATAGCCCCAGGTTTTAACCTGGGGTATTGGTTGCAAGAGGATGAAGTCCTGTAGGGACGACGGAATTTGTTGGTTTGATGCAAGGTAATGGAGGCTCGAAATAATCATGACCATCGTCCCTTCGGGACTACAGATTAACTGGGGCAAATAGCCCCGGATTAAAATCCGGGGCTATTTGCCTCTGTCCCTCCGGGACTGATGACTCAGATTTGTCTGAAAATACTTATGTAGAAACAACAGCGTGCTTGCACCCATCATCGCGTGCCGAGTGACGTACAATGATACAATGGAATTTATTACCGACGTTCGGTTTATGAAGTGGAGGCCGTATTTGATGGGTGCAAGCACGCTGTTGTTTATACATAAGTTTTAACCGGTATTTTCCAAGAAAGAAATCGTTTGGCATGAAATTTGCGCGAAAGACACTCCTGTATGTTCACTAAAGAATTATCAGGGATCGACCAGG
>JAJRTM010000072.1 GCA_024278285.1 Planctomycetota bacterium | reverse complement strand
GATGCGTTCGTGTTGCCTGTTTATTCTATCGCTAACTTTGCGAAAGGTTAATCATGGAAAGATTTTCGTGGAATCCAAATCTAACTAAACGGTCTGCACAGCAGACCCTACTTCGCTGGCACTTGGCCTGCTGGAATGAAGGAGAAAAGAAATTATCCTTTGATGATATTGTAAATTTCGTGGGCAAATAAACAAATGCGTCAGGCACAGCCTGACCTACGTCACTGCAGGCACCAAACCAATGCACAAAAAAATAATTCTTGCTTTCATACTCGTACTATGCGTGGGTTGCAATGACTTCAATGAACATCGGCAAAAAGCCAAAGAAGCTCGACAGCAACAGACGATTAATGATCTTCGGGAATTGGGGTTAGAGATGCACAACAATCATAGCAGTGAGCAGGAAGCCGCTTCGACCAAGACTGAAGCCCCGGAAAAGACTTCTGTGGATTAAAGGTGTCAGGAACCTTTAATCTTGATTCTGACACCTTTATTTGATTTTATGATTTTGGTAGTGACAGGTTCTCGCGGTCGGGTGGCACTGCGAAAATGGAAATTGGGTGATGAATATTTATCGTCCCAGTTCTTCTCTTTGCTTCCCGGGAGGTATGGGAATGATCATGGAGACTCGTTTTCGATACTGTTGGTATTCGTCTCCATGAATCGCGAGCAAGGTTCGTTCTTCAAACTGAATTCCAAAGAAAATATAGGCTGTTGTAACAACAGTAAACAGCAGATGCCCTTGTGTCATGTCGGGTGTTGCCCAGAATGCAATGATAAACCCAAGCATGAGTGGATGCCGTACCCATCGATAGAACAAGCTCTCCTTGAAGGGCAACTCTGTGTACGACTGATTTCTGAAATGAAGCCAGACCTGACGCAATCCAAACAGGTCGAAGTGATTCGTGAGGAAAGTGGAATAGAGCACGATTCCCCAGCCAACAAATGAGATTGAATACACCAGGTATCGCAGAGTCGTGTTATCAACTTGCCAAACGACTTCAGGCATTGGCTGCCATTTCCAATTCATCAGAAGAAGCAAAAGGCTGGTCACGAGAACGAAGATACTCCGTTCAATTGATTCGGGGACGATCTTCGTCCACCAGCGTTTGAAACTGAGCCTCGCCATGATCGTGTGCTGAATGGCAAAAAGGCTCAAAAGAAGAATGTTGATCCAGATCGAATCGAATTTGGAAATCACCATTCCATCATTGATTGATTTTGGGACAAACAGTCCGGTAAGAAAGCCAATCTGGTAAAGAAATGTAAACAAAAAAAGAATGTAAGAAATTGTCCCGAACAGCAAGACCGCTAAACGTGCCATAATAATCTCCAAGGTTGAAATATTTTCTTTGCCACGATTTCAGATTTCTCTTTGATACAAAACATAAATATATGGTCGTGGATCACCAAAGGGATTGATGTATGTGTGCTCAAACTGCTCAACAATTTTGAAATTAGAACCGAGGCATTCAGAAATTTCCTCTACAGAATATCGATGAAGTTTCAGTCCCGCGCATTTCCTTGCCCCTTTTTTTGAAAATTCGGCGAACAGCGTGTAGCCACCAGGCTTTACCAGAGACTTCAGGTTATTGAAATACCCTTTGACATCATCTGAATTAGTCAGGAAATGGAGCACTGCTCGATCAATCCATAAATCAACCATTGGGATAGAATCCTGAAGTGGCTCGGAAATATCCTGGCAAACCGAGACGATCTCTTCACATTTATCCCCCAGCCTTTCTTCAACTTGGCTAAGTGCCTCGGCACTGATATCATTGAGGATTAACTTTATTGACCTGGAAAGAAGTTCTTCAATCAGAACAGACGTTCCGGCTCCTGGAAGAAAGACCGTTGAACCTTCCAGGCTTGGAATGTGACGCAAAAGGTTTAACGTTTGAGTCGGATCTTTTTCATACCAACCTAATTTTGAATTTTCGGTTCGAGAAAAAATGGTATCCCAGTGTTTGCTACTCGATTTCATTTTTCCTCCAATGTTTTGCTATCACAATCTTTGAAGAACTTCGTATCAATGATAGAAGAATTATCTTGCTCAGAGAGATAGGCCTGGGTTGTTGATGCAATCAGTTTCAGAGCATCTCGGGAGCCATTCTCTTCCCCTTTTTCGAAATCACCCTCAATGTTTCCCATCTGATTCGTAACATGTGCAAAGCAGATCACATCCTGGTTACAAGCTTGAGCAAAGGCATACAGGGCGGATGCCTCCATTTCAACAGCAAGAATGCCCTGTAACCTGGCTTGCTCAATTGCAACACTCGTTTCACGAAACGGGGCGTCTGTTGTCCATGTTGCTCCCCGGCAAACCGGAACGGCGAAATTTAAAAAAGCGTCTTCAAGTCTTCTCAGTAGCTCATGATTAATGTGTGCATAATCCGAAGGTGGCAAGTAATGATAACTTGTTCCTTCATCTCGAAAGGCTTTTTCTATCAGCACAAAAAAAGGAGGAGACTGCCTCGGCACGATCATTCCAGAGGAAGTGATGCTAATGAGTAGCTGGCATCCCGATGCAAACAGTTCCTCTGCAATGAGCACCGCAAACGAAGCACCGACTGCGCATCCGACGATTCCAAATTCTATATCGTCATATTGAAAGTTGTATAACTGAGTGTGATAGCACGCCCAATAAGGATTGATTGCAGCCTTATTGGCCCCCAGCAAATTGCTGATGATATCTCCATCCGGATCGAGAATACAAACTTTGGGTACATTCCCTTCAGGAATATTTTTTTGCCGTCTGGCTTCTCGCAACATGTTTTCAGGAACAAACAAAGATTCAAGATGATATCTTTTGTCTCGCAGAATCGGAGGCTCAAAGGAATTCATTTGATTACTTTCTACATCTTCCGATTGCCCCGTCATGATCCACAACTCTCTGAAGAGACTTGCTTTCTGCGTTGTCCTTCACGGCGAACTGTTTTCGCAGAACGCTCGATTACGGGATATTCACCCGAAATAAACCGCAATAACTCTTTGACCAGTTTGGGGCGAGTAATGTAATAGCATCTCAAATTCCCGTCCTCATGGAAATCAATCACATTTTCCCGACGAAGAGCCAGCAGGTGCTGCGATACATTGGACTGAGAGATTTCCAGAAGATCCCTGATATCCGTGACGCATTTAACCCCCTGCGAAAGTTCCTCCAAGATTGCCAATCGGGCCGGGTGAGCCAAAATCCGAAGAAGTTCCGCTTTCTGCTTCAAATTAAGATTCTTAATAACAACAGTCCTCCATGTTGCAGCCATGAGATTGAATATTACAATATGATAATATACCTATATTAAATATTCTCGTCAAGGTAGTACCGTAGGCTGGGGCAAGACCCAGCCTACGGTACTACTCCTCAGTCGTGGTACGCGGCATGGGTAAATGTGGTGCGATTTTCGGTAGGTTGGGATCGCAAAGCGTATCCCAAATTTTGTGGGGAGATTCCCTCTAAAACCACGGGGACGATTTCTGTCTGACGCTGACATTCCCTCCCGGATAACGCTCTGTGTTGGGATACGCTCCGCTATCCCAAGCTGGGTAGCCCGACCGCCTTTGGCGGTTGGGTTGCGCAGCAACAAGACGTTCGCGCCAGGTGGGTTCCATCATTATTGGAAGTTCAAAAGAAATTGAAAGCACATGGCGCATTCATCTTGTGCCTGACGGCACCCAACCACTAAAAGTGGTCGGGCTACCCGTT
>JAJRTM010000841.1 GCA_024278285.1 Planctomycetota bacterium | reverse complement strand
TCAAAAGGAACAATGCACCAGGCAAGTAGATTCTCTTTACGGAAAACCGATTTTGCCTGTTCAGCTTGCAGAGAAGATTCAAACTGTAAACCAGCAAATACAATGATAAATAATGCAAATAAAGTTCGTAATAAATCGTTCATTAAACCTAACTCTCTTTACTTCGTTTTTCCCAGCACGGCTGGTTCATTCTGATAGCCGTAACCCAAAACTTTTTTTCTAAAAATTTGCGAGCCGTTCGCAAACTTTTAACGTTAGTAATACAAAGAATGGAATGATCTACTACGCCCATTCAAGAATGTCACCATTGTTTAACGGTAAGCCAAAGGCGACTGCGCAGGTGGCATGACGGTTATAACTCGAAAGTTTTTTCGACTTACCATTGAAAGAGATTATACCAACCGTATGAGAATCTTATCAATGAAAGGCTGCGCAAAAGTGGCAGGATATTTTTCACTGCGAAGGAGAAAGAAGTGAACCACCGAGACACTGAGGCAAAACAAAAAAGAAGAGAAATGTAAAAGAACAGATACCATAACTGAAAAATAATTCGCGAAAATTCACGTTTATTTGCGGTTCTACACCTTCAAATCATACAGACCGGTTTGCGCAGTCGCCTTCGGCTTGCCGTTAAACAATGTTCTTCTTTTTTCAACAATACTGTGTAGAAAGAAAAAACTTTATTTATCTCTCTGCGGTAAAACTTATTTGCTTGCAGCTACGCCGGGTTAGCTGCCATGCAGTAAGCTCATATTTCAAACGGGGGTATTGTCCAAAAACCAGAAATGCGCGGGTTGCATGGTTAATTTATTAACCTGGGCGGCGTAGCCGTAAGAGGCATTTGGGAAAGAGTGATTTGCTTTTAGGGCACCAATGATTGGGAAAGATTTCGCACAGGCGTCTTGCTGACCCCGTCAGCCCCGATTGCAAAGGTAATCGGCTCCACCAACCGACTCGGCGAATAAGCAGAAGATCGCCCGGTTCATTTCCAGGAAGTTTTTGCAACGCTTTATAAGGCAGTCGGAATCGACCTGGACATTTAGCCATCCCCGATTTCCAAGGTCGCCCACGCTTTCTGGTCGATCACAACACCTACCGCCCAATGCCCAAACTGGTGTGAGGGCAAGCTGATAGAGATTCCAGCGCGGCATCACCGCAGCCAAACATGCAACATAATTTACCGCAGGGTTCGCAGAGAAAATAATTTGCGCACCGTTTGTAGGCTTTTAATGTTAGTCGCACAGACAACCCTGAATGAGATTGTCTGTGCGCCCCGGTCCGCTGAGTAGTTTCAAGACTATTTTGAAATCAAATCAAAATCAAATGTGTTTTCTCCTGCTTTAACTTCTGCAGTCAGCCCTGTGTCAGAACCAATAGTGTATTGGGGAGGGATTGGTGCTGAGGCCTTAATGCTATCGTCATCAGAACTGGTAAATCCGATGGTATGCTTGCCTATTTTGGCTCCCTTAGAATCGCCTGTATAAGCAAGTTCGTATCCTCCATTCTCATCCGTGACTGCGGTTGATTGCCTTCCTTCTTCAGGGGTAAATAAGATAATGACTCCAGATAAGGGTTGTCCATCCAGAGAAACTGTCCCCGTCACTGTCCCTAAATCAGGCTGATCTCCGCCTCCGCTTCCACCGCATCCCAGGCTGACACAACTGATTGTAAACAGGAAACAAATCGACAAAATATTTTTCACGTTTTTCATTTTCAGCTAAACTTTCCATCTGCAATTATTTTTGTTGATTGTATGTGATGAATACTCTTATTCGTTCATATATCGGTTATGCAGGAATCATACACAATGTAGTTATATTCACAAGAGTATGGACAATTTACGAATAAGCATCCACCGTCAGGGATGAGTCGTTACAAGCAAGGTGCAGACCCCCGTAGGCACCTTCCAAGTGTTACTCGGTGAAAGTGCCTGGGCGATCCTTCAATTTTATTTACTGTTGAATTCATTCCAGATTACTAACGGTAAAAGTTTGCGAACGGCTCGCAAATTATAGAAAAATATCCGTTTGGATACGGCTATCAGAATGAAGAACCAGCCGTGCTGGGTGATACCAATGATTGCATCACGGCAACCCGAAATAAAAACTGCCCAGCTTAGTTGCTAAGCCGGGACAGTTGGTCAAATTTCAGTTAACAGAATAAAAAGGTTATTTAGAATTCTCCAACAACCTGTCCGTCATTCCTAGACAGCAACCTCTCGAACGTGCTGTCAACTCCCATGGGAGGAACCATTCCCAAGGAAATGTTATTTCCCTTGAAGTCGATATTTTCGCTGAGGAAGCGAACAGAGCCATCGCATAAGACAAAGTGAGCACCACCTGTATGAGGGCTACTAAAGGAGCGGGTTGAGTGAGCAACCTGAACCACAGTCTGATTAATACCCCAGTAGCCGATCCCAAGTACGGCTGTTCCGCCATTTTTAACTCCAGTAGCCAGGGTAGCACTAAAACCAACAGCGTTGCCTGCTCCCATTTTAGTCACTCCTACTTGATAGGCTCTTTCACCAACTGCAATTGTTGAGCTGGTTCCATCGATAATATCGCGAAATTTAATTCGTGAATTTTGTGCGCCGACCCCATTGAACGGCCCATAACTAGCAGGAGTAACAGCAGGAGTTGTGCTATTGGCAGAATTAGCAACCATGACATAATTTGATTTTGCAATCGCAACGGCAGTCCCAGTCGGATCAGGAACTGGTCGACTGTAATTGTAACTCCCTGGTGTTAATGCAGAGTCATTCAGGGCAGGTCCAACATCGGAAGGGCAACTGAAGACACTGATTGGTGTCGTCAAGGCAAGTCTGGAAGCCGTACCAGCAGTCAGGTTCGATTGCAAAGTGACATTACCAATATTTAAGAGATCGTACATCGGTGCCTGTTCCACGAAAGGCAGAATATATGCCCCCCAACTCCATAGAGTTGGTTCGGTTGAGCTAGTGTTTCCAGGCTGCACGCTCATATACCCTGGTGGGAATGTATTGTGTACATCATGGTAGTTGTGGAGCGCTAACCCAATCTGCTTCATGTTGTTTTTGCAGCTACTACGTCTGGCTGCCTCACGCGCTTGTTGAACTGCTGGCAGCAACAATGCCACGAGGATTGCGATGATCGCAATCACCACCAGTAGTTCAATAAGTGTAAATCCGCCTCGTCTCGCTTCAACTTTTGTCTTCATTACGGCTTTTCCC
>JAJRTM010000840.1 GCA_024278285.1 Planctomycetota bacterium | reverse complement strand
TTCAGTTCCGCCCGGTCCACTTGATGGAGAACCTTCCTTGAACAGCAGGGCTTCTTTCTCTGTGTTCATGTAAAGCGTTCCGCGAGAACCAAAGACAGTTTCGCCATAAGGTTCTAAACGGTTTGTGTTAATCGAAGAATATGTCACGATGACAATATCGTTCTGATCTTCCTTGTAATTCGGACCAGGGAATTCGAAAGTGACATAAACATGATCATCAATCTCCCGATCATCCTGCTGCTTATCGAGCGAGCCAACTCCCTTCACCCCGTAAAAGTTTCTGCCGCCATATCCCTGGACAGCAAGTGGATGAACTTTCCCCAGAAAAATACTGCACGCATCCAACTGATGGCTGCCCAATTCCGCCATCAAGCCGCCACCCGTTTTGTTGAACAGCCGCCAGTTCACCAGTTCGTTGACATCTTTGTAACCGAACTCTTCGGTTTTTCCTGCCAGTTCAGCCGCATCGTTTTTAGTGATTTTTTTTCGCCAACTGTCGCGATTGGGAAACGAATTATTGCGATGCCATTGGGCGCGGATGAATTTGATATCGCCCAGCAATCCCTGTTTCACGACATAATTTGCGTTATCGTACAGAACGCTGTAATGCCTTTGATGCCCGACCGCGAGCAGCACTTTATTGGCACGCGCGACTTTAATCATCTCCTTACATTCGGCAATATCGTGACCCATTAGTTTTTCGCACAGAACGTGCTTGCCGGCTTTCATCGCTTCGATAGCAACCGGTGCATGCTGGCTCAGCGGCACCGCGATGACAACCGCTTCCACATTCGGATCGGCTAACAACTCTTTATGACTTTTGTAAGTCTTGATATTTTTGACAACTTCTGCACCAAGTTTGCGGGTTAACCCCATACGAACATCGTTGTTATCGCCATCGAAAGCTCGCTTGCGATTATCGGGACGCAAATCTGCGATCGCGACAATCTCCATGAAGTCGGCTGGATGTTCGTTGAGCAGGACCGAACCTTCATCGCCGGTTCCAATGAAACCAACTTTAACACGGTCCCCATCCAGTTTTTTGTATCCGAAATAAGTCGCCCCGGCTGCTGCGGTTGTGGCGAGTGTTCCCGCCAGGAAATCCCGGCGAGTTGCCCCGACCGCACTGTTAAAATTCCCCTGACCAATCGCTTTTTCTTCCGGCGTGAATTGCATCGTCTATTCTCCCAATAGCTAGGTTAGGCTTTCCAGCCTGACTAATGTTGTATCGTTGTTCTGTCTGTTCTCTGTGAGTAATTGTTGTCAGGCTGGAAAGCCTAACCTACGGATTATTAAGTTCTGTCATCCAATGGTTTCTTGCCCGCCAACCAATTCGGAAATAACGCATCCAGTCCGAACCAGCGACCCGTTGGCAAAAAGACCATCGCCAGTAATATCATCATTTCGATAAAGTTCTTGTTCACAATCAAACTATGTTCCGGTCCGGGAGGCTGTGGGTAACCGGGAAATGGTGGATAAGAAAGATAAAACTGCATGATTAAAAACGCCCCTGCCAACGCCGCGACTCTTGTGAACAAGCCTGCAATTAATAACGCTCCGACAATTGTCAATGTCCACATCGTTTTCAAATCGATATCGCGAATCGCTGTCTTTTGGGCGGGCAATGCCCCTTTTGTCAATTGGTCAGTTGTCAGAATTTTTTCTGCTTTCCATTTCAGGTCTGCCTCCAATTTACGAATCGGACCAACCAATGCCGAGCGAAGTTTTTGAATCTCTTTCCAGTCGTAATCAAGATGTTCGCGGTCAAATGCCGTTTTTGCGTTTCTCTGGTTTTCTTCAAATCGTTTCAGGCGATCTTTGTAGAATTCAATTTGCCCGAGTGATTTTTCGTCAATGGTTCCCTTTTGCTTTTCATTTATCTTACCCGCAAGTTTGGGGTCTCCCTGAAGTGTTGCTTTGGCCTGCTCCAGATAAGAAAGGCGAGACTGCATCAAGTAAATTTTCTGCACTGTATCGACATACGCTTTGACAACCGGATCTTTGATATCATTCAACGAATCTTTCGCTTCATCGAATTTCACCAGTCTGAGCAAATCCCGTTTCTCTCGCGGTGTCAAGTGTCTTTTGCCATCCACGATCAGCACTTTACGTTTCGGGTCGTACTTAATCGCCTTGGCGAGCGTGTTCTTTAATTCAACCCCCGGCGGTAATTGTTCCAATTTGCGGGCGAATTCTTTGGGGCCTTTCAGCAATAAATCGAGCGTTTTACTTTGCCCTTCATCGAGCACGTAATTTTTTTTGAAACGCTCTGCCCAACCGGTCCAGCGAGCTTCGATGGTATCGTAATCGAGATCTTTCAAATCGTTTGGATCGCCGGTCAGGTCGCGGAAATATTGTCGAAACGGTCCCTGGGCGTTTTTCAGATACGGTTCTGCGGTCCAGGGCTTGGCTGTCTGCTGAGTGCTGAACTTCCATAAACCTTCGTACAGAAGCTGCCAGCCGATCGACAAACGAATCACGACCAGAAGCACGCAACCCACGATACTAATTCGTCGGATATCAGTATTATTCACATTGAATTCCTTAATTCATCAATACCCAGAACCTGTTTTCTGCCCTGGGGAGGAACTGCCCGGCTATCATTTATCGGGAGAAATTGACCTAAGTCACTCAGGCAGGTTGATCTACTGTAAAAGTATATCCACGGGGAACAGGCGAGGAAAGCAAGATCGCACACGATATATTTACAGGCAATTAATGCCTGATGCAATCTTCAATGCACAGAATTCTTCTGATTGCCTTGGTTTTCAGCCATTATTGGGAACAATGATTCCCTGTTCGCTGATTAGTACAGAAGATTGGAGACCTTCGAATTGTAAAAATTCCCGACTGTCGGCCCAAATGAATCTTCTCTTGATTAAAAAACGGGAATTCCGCTAATTTTACCGAAAGAAGGCCGGATTCCCGCGTCTTCCCCCTAAAAACAGACCCCATCAAACCAAAAAACGTGAAATACCCCCTCCCTTTCGCGTCAAATCCCCTTTGTTAATACTCCCTTGAAGTCTTTTCTGCGATTTCAGTCAGGATTCCGGTTATGTCATTCAGCAAATCTAGTTCGTTCGCCCGTACTGCCTGTTCACTGCTTGCGGTCCTTGTGATTACCACTCCGGGCATACTGCAAGCTT
>JAJRTM010000839.1 GCA_024278285.1 Planctomycetota bacterium | reverse complement strand
CTTGCGTCTTGTCTGCGGCTATCGTATTCTGACTCATGGCGTACTCCTTGGCCCATCCGGGCTTGCTGAAGGTTGATAAGATTCAGCAGGATACGCCACCTTTCATCAAATTTCCAGAACACAACATTTGACAATAACTCACTGAATACCTGACTGACCTTTTGAAAATAGCATTTCATCTGTTAGAGCTAAATTTAGACGTTTTTTGTGTCATAATTACATGAAGGGGACGGCTTAGCTATCCTTATGTAAATAATGTCTCGTCCCAAGTAGCTAAATTATGGATATTTTTGTGACATAAGATGCTAGGGATATGGTTAACTATTCGTTTTGGATCTCGTATCGGACATGTCTGTAATACTAGCTGAAGACAATTCCCAGTTTGAAGAAGAGTTGGAGCCAGTTCCCAATTTCAAACTCGATCTTCGTTTTTTTACTGACAAAAAAACCTGTCCTCTAATGGCTCGACGGCGGTCGAGACGTGCGTTTGAGTTGTTTCTTGCCGTTGCTTTTGAATCCCTGAAATCTTTTGGCGAACCCATTCAATTAACTCATGAGCAGTTGTGCGATGCCTGCGGGGTGCCAGTCGATGCCAGCAGTGCACGTTCCACTATTTCAAAACTTCTTCGACAACTGCGAGAAGAATACCGGGTTATCGATTACCAGCCGATTCGGCGAAAACGCCCCATATTGGAGCTCATTATTCTCGGACAAAAGCACGGTGAGACTCCCATTCAGAATTATGTCTACCACAACGAACCATGGACTGGTTATCAACAGCGAGCCTTTGAGCAACTTGGCTCTCGTGCTTTTTCGGCAGAGTACATGTACATGATCGCGAAGTACGAAGCAGCCCTCGCGGGAAGCAAGCAAAACCGCAGCTATTGGTTTTACCCACTGGAAAAAATCTCCAGGGACTATCACATTTCGCAACATTTCGCCTGTTCAGGACTCCGAGCCCTCGTGCACCTGGGAATCATGAGTGTAAATTATGGTCAGTACGGGATCGTACCGAGTGCAGATGAATTCGGGCGAGCAAATCGCTATTACTTTCACGGATTCTCCGCCACCATCCGGAGACAACAGGAGCTTGGCGAACTTCGTCGTCAATTTCCGAATGAAATCGATGACGCACTGGAATTAGCCTTGGTTCTCACCAATGAAGCCTCTGTCAAAAATGTATTGGGTATTTGTAAATTAGTCACCTATCATGGTATACAGCCAGTGCGGAGAGTTATTGCATCCCTGAGTAAATTGCCAGTTCGCAGCCTGAAACGCCGCTTGTCGTACGCTCAGTCATTGCTTCGAGACTGAAGTATTTTCTGCGAGAAAAATAAAATTGCAATGTATTCAGCCATCTGAAGTGATTTTCCGTAAGAGCAACAACGTCAACAATTTCCGAAAACAGCAGCACAGTTATCGCTGCTGAAGTCTTCCAGACGTAACTGTTGTAGGTCATTGCACTTACCAGATTTCCCTTATTTGTTTGCTTCAGACGGCTGAAATATTACTAAAATTGCTGTTTCAGGCAAAAGATCTATTGTATATATTTCCATATGAGCGAATATATATAATAGATTTCGGCAAGCCACCAAGGAGTGGCTAAGTGTATATACCCCTGCGTAGGTAAAGATAATGGCAATTTTTGAAACTAACGATGGTTTAATCGAAGCCGCAGACCCACTTATAAGGGCTCTCACTAGGAATGCTGAATTTGCTGCTGAGCTGACAGCAGAGTCACTTAATCAAGTTATTTTCAAAGAATCTCAACACGCTTATCGTCTTCCTGCGAATTTCTTGCTGGAATTAGGGGCGACTCTGCAAATTGGATATTGGGAATTACATGAGATTTCAGCTCACATAGAGGCTGGCCTTCCCTCGTACGCGCACGCATCATTGCAACTTGCGGAACGGGCTGGGAAAAAGCCTACAGAATTCACAGGAAGAGATGCCGCTCCGTTACACAAACAAGTGTTACAATTTTGGGTTAATAATTTTGCCTGGGATGGACTACCTCTGCTGAAGACAGACATAATTTTGGGAGCTGTTGATGAAGATCAATTTCTGGAACTCTCAGCTGTTTTTCTTTGGCAACATCGTCACGAATTACAAAACCTATTAACGATAGGGGAGGCAGACAATGGATAAAGAACTGACTGATCGAGGGCTGTTTTATCACCGCGATAGTGGAGGTAGACATGAAACAACACCTGGGGAATATGTCCGCTGGGCGCAAAGTGCTGCGAAGAAATATAATGTGACTTTTAACGGTTCACCGGAGCAAATCGACAGAATGGTGCGTAAGGAATTGCCTATTGATGGAGATATTTATTTTGATTATGGGGTTTCGGGTAATAAACTCTCTCGAATTGCATTGAACCAATTGCTTCTTGATGCCACTTCAAACCCCAGAGTGACACATGTTTTCATCCCCAAACGTGACCGGCTGGCACGTCCCAATAACCCATTGGACGGTGTGGAACTTGAAACTAAGTTTCGTATTGGCGGGGTATCGCTTGTTTTTCAGGACTTGTTTCTCCCTTCTCTTTCGAGAGGGAAGAGAAGCGATATTGGAGAATTGATTTCGAGCGTTGTTGATTATCATCAATCTGGAAAATTTCGCCATGATTTAGCTAAAGCAATGATCTATGCCCAGACTATGCTGGCAAGGTCTGGTTTCTCAACGGGAGGACGAGCGCCGTTTGGGTTTTGCCGTTGGCTGGTCAAACTTGATGGAGCACAGGTGCGTCAGTTGGAAGACGGTGAATGTGTGCGAATGCAGGGTCACCATGTAGTCTGGCTGCCAGGCCCTAAGAAAGAAATCGATCTTGCGTTACGAATTCGTCACATGTTGTTGAAAAATCCCGCATCACGTGTTGCTACCATTTTAAATGATGAAGGAATACCCTCTCCAAATGCCGGCCGCTCCCGCACAGATAGTGGAGTAAAGCATCTTGTCAGTGGAAAATGGAATCAGTCGACGATAATCAACATTGGCCGAAGCCCCCTCTTCACTGCTGTGGTGCGATACGGAGTTCGATCAATGGGAGATTGGAGATGTGCGTGTAAAAGGGGACCACTTGCGCGTCGAAAGTGGACCCACCTGGGATTGAACTGTTCAGTGGGTGGAACACTGAGAGTTTCTTACAGAACAGAATATTCTGCGTTACACATGACGTAGATAACGAGCGGTTTTCACTTCGCTTTTGCTTTCATCGATTGATCGCTCTTACTCTGTTTTATCGACTCTTTGAACCGGTAGCTTTCGCCATTCATCTCAAAGATTGAACAATGATGAGTTAATCGATCCAATAGCGCAGCCGTCATTCGTTCGCCCTGGAAGATTTGACCCCAGTCGCTAAATGCCAGGTTGCTCGTGATCAATAAACTGCGGCGCTCGTAACGATCTGCAAAGACCTGGAACAACAATTCTGCTCCGGCGCGGCTGAACGACAAGTAACCTAATTCATCAACGATCAGTAAATCGATTTTGTCGAGTCTCTTCAGGAATCGATCCAGCGTGTACTGTTTTTGAGCTTCCTCTAATTGAGTTACAAGCGAAGCTGCGGTGAAGAATTTCGTTTTGATTCCTTCACGACAGGCTGATAATCCCAATCCAATCGATATATGGGTTTTCCCAGTTCCCGGCTGCCCAAGCAGACAAACATTGGAACATTGACGGACCCATTCGCAACGAGACAGTTCCAATACTTTCTGTTTGCTGATCGATTTGAGTGCTTAGAAATCGTAATCCTCCAAGCCCTTTTCCATCGGGAACTGAGCCTGTTTGATCCGGCTCGCTAACGCATTCGTGCTGCGAGCCGCCACCTCCAGTTCGCTTAACTGTAACAGGTACTGCTCGAACGTTTGATTCGAGCTGGCTGCCTCGCGAGCCAGTTTCTCGAACTCGGCATTCATTGTCGGTAATCTTAACTGCTTCAAGTTGCTCTTTAACAGCAGCAGTTTGGGATCGCTTTTGGTTTTCTTTACTGGGGTTTTCTTTGGGACACTCATGGTCATTATCTCCTTCAAATGATGAGGGTAAAAACTGATCAAAATGGTTCAGGCTCGGACAAGGAACCTCAACCGACAACACCTCGGGGCAACTCATTTCTTCTTCAGATAAAATCGCTCCAGATGATTCCACAGAATGACAAGCAGCCGCGGCGGATCGTTCG
>JAJRTM010000838.1 GCA_024278285.1 Planctomycetota bacterium | reverse complement strand
GTGAACTTCCAGCTTGATGTTCTCACCTTCCCGCACAACGAGTTCTTCCAGAATGGTATTGCATCCCGCTGATTCGACTTTCAATTGCATTTCGTCGCCATTTTTGACGCCATAATACGCACAGTCGGCTGCACTCATATGCACATGACGAGCAGCTCGAATCACTCCCTGTTTCAATTCGACAACGCCTTTCGGTCCCATCAAAACGCAACCAGGTGTCCCTTCAATATTGCCACTGACTCGAACCGGGAGATCGATCCCCAGAGAGATGCCATCTGTGAAAGCAAGTTCAATTTGCGAATCGTCTCGACACGGCCCCAGAATTCGCACATTGGGAAGCATCCGCCTGCGAGGTCCAACAACCGCAACAGTTTCTTCCGCAGCGAAGTAACCATCCTGATAAAGCGGCTTCATTTCAGTTAATGTCGCCCCTTCACCAAACAAAATTTCAACATGTTCCTGTGTGAGATGAATATGACGGGCAGAGATATTCACCACGAGCGGATTCGGCTTGTCCGCAGGGATTTCACTTGTTTGAAACTGGCTCATCAAAACATTGCGAACAATTTGCTCGACATCGCCGCGGCTGATTTGTGCTGTATCGATCATATTTAGATTATTTTCCGTAGGGTCCGCTGTGCGGACCAGAATTATCCAGTAACTGCAACCACAAAAAACACTTGGTCCGCACAGCGGACCCTACTCCACGATTGTCATTTCCACATTCTTGGAACTCAAAATATCTTTCCAGTTTTCATTCAAACCGGAATCAACAAAAATGCGATCCGGCCGATCCAAATCACAAAGTTTAGAGAGTGCATTGCGACCGAACTTTCCGGCATCAACCGCAACAATCACTTCCTCCGCTGTTTCCAGCATCCGCTGTTCCGCTTCCACCAGTAAACTGTTACTGTTGAACATCCCCTCCTTGGTGATCCCGCCGACACTCATGATGAGTCGCCGCACGCGAATCGTTCGTAACGCCTCAACCGCAATCGGCCCCAACGCTACGCCTGTTTTTGGATACATGTATCCGCCAATTAAAATCAATTCCGTTTCCGGAGAATTCACCAGCAACTGAGCAATCGGCAACGAATTCGTCACCACTTGCAGTGGTCGATTCACCAGATGCCGAGCGACTTCCAATGTTGTCGTCCCTCCATCCAGCAAAATCGAATCTCCCGGCTCAATCAATTCCGCAACTGCTCTCCCAATTCGCTGTTTCTGTGAAAGTGCCCGTGTTGTTCGTTCTTCAAAGTCCGTCAGAGATTCGCCCACATACGCGATTCCGCCTCTGGTGCGACGAACCTGTCCTTTTCCGTCAAGATATTCCAAATCCCGTCGTACTGTGGATTCACTCGTATCGAGCAACTCGGCGAGCTGCTGCAGCGAAGCAAATCCATTATTCTCCGCGTATTCCACTATTTTTTCACGACGTTGATCCGGCAGCACACCTCAACTCCTTCGACAGATTGATAACATTTTATCAATTATGCGCGCCAGTTGTTTCATATTCAATCAATATCGGTCATATTATTCCAATAGTAGTAAAATACTTCTGGGTAATATGGATAATACGAGAAGAATAACACATCTTGCGGCTGAAGACGGATGAGAGCGAGATTTCTGCGTCAAAAAAGCAGAAATGTTTCAGTGCAAGTCAGGCCTCTTGCCCTGTAGCAGTTGGTGCGAAGCGGGAAGATTTCCTCAAGTTTTGTGAATCGGCTAGTGTGCCACGGCTCTGTGAGCCGTGATTCATTGTGGCTCGATTGCGAGTGGTAAAAAACAGAGAATGCTTTACCACTCGCACGGCTCACAGAGCCGTGGCACGCAAAACGAGATAAATCTGTTTTACCGCCTGCGTTTGAAGACTAGAAAATAGCCGTTCGTGCGGTCCGGTAGCAGTTCCCATTGCTCGGGATGCTCGTGGTATTCGCGAACTTCGTCAGCCGAATGAATGTCGCTGTACGGGTGGCGGGTGTCGATGACGATATAATCGGTATCTTCAGGGACGCCAATTTTCCCGCCGCTTACTTTGCGGGCGTAATTGCTGTAATCGTAAGAACGTTCAAAATGTGTGTAACGGGGATGCACAAAATCGGTCGATGCGACCCGTGCGGTTGGCGGGATCAAATCTGCAATGCGTTCAAACATCTTCGCCCGTTCATCCGGGAAATAGAGTTTCGATCCGTTCCAGTTCGAGCCAGCATCCCAAAACGGAATTCCAAACGGAGTGAGCGTAAACCAGATCGAAGTTGCCAATGCACAGGAAAGAACCCACCAGCCTCGTCGATCAATTTCTGGTTGATTTTCAGAGAGATTTTTGCCGCGAAATCGAGCCAGCAGATTGCGTAGCGGGTTTGCCTCTCCTATCCCCGTCGCCAATGCCCAGAAGATCAGCGGAAGTAACGGTCCATGAAAATGGTGCATCGGCGATTGCGATAATTCATTCAGACAAAGCAGCACAAACATCGGCAGACAACTTAAACATCGCCAGCCGGAAAGCAACGGCACAAACCCGAGAGGCACCAATAACGCCAGCAGATAAACCAACGCGTTGATCGTGAATAACTCTCCCATCAACAAGCCGGGATCGGTGATCATATTCCAGATGATTTCGCCTGTTGATTTTCCGAACTTCGAAAAGTAACCGGCGTAATGAACTTCGACCCCGCTACGGAAACTGCGGATTAAATTCATCGCCAACAGAAGATAAGCAGGGCCTGCAACCAGAAAAGCGGTACCGAAAATCAATTCTTTTCGCTTGATTAACGGGACATTACTGTTTTCTGTTTTCGTGTTTTTTAACAGTCGTCGTTCACGAATAATTCGC
>JAJRTM010000837.1 GCA_024278285.1 Planctomycetota bacterium | reverse complement strand
GTATCAATCCGCGAGTGATCAAACGAAAAATGTCCCGCTGGAACAAATGCCGCCCCGAACACAGAAAGCGTCCCCCATTGAAGAAAACCTTTGCACAGACAGTAGTTATGAATAATTGAACGGTATTGCCGTTAAACGAATGATCTGCCATTGCACAGAATCTATTGGACACAACCCTGTGAAATGCAAGCTGAAAATGCGACAGTTATTGTTTCATTAATGCTAAGGGAACCGCAGTGTTTCACCCGGCTCCCATTCAGGAGGGGTAATGCTTTGGGGAGTAAGCGTGGAAAGTGGATACATCAATTGGTCGAGCATGACTGTCTTGCCGGGAGACTCGTTTAACAGACTGGCTGTTTGCTTTTCTCTGCCTTGAGTCTCAATGCCAACTGCGGTAAGTCGGTCGGGTAAACCATAATTGGGAACTGTTCCTGTAATCGTGGAATACAATAATTCTGTACGAGAATTCCACGCTCCCTGATCCGCAATTTCGATTAACCGTTTCAATGCCTGTTGTGATTCTCCAGCTTTCCAGTGAGCATAAGCCAGTCGATATTGATTTCGCGATATTGAATTTGGTGCTAACTTATCAGCAATTTCCAGTTGAGCAACGGCATCATCCCAGCGATCCAGTTGTCCGTAAGCGATACCAAGATTCAAATGAGAGCGAGCCTTATCTGGCTCGGCAATACTTTTTCTCGCCAAGGCTCGAAGCATGGGCGCTGCCAGTGCTGGTTCTCTGCGAGAGATCAACAATTCAGCCAGTTCCAATGTTGCTTCCGGGTGATTGGGATGCACCTGCAAAACATAGTAGTAATCGGCAAAGGCCTGCTGGTGGTCGGCCTGTTTTCTAGCCAGACGGGCTGAAAGTAAAAGGGCATCGATATTATCGGGAACTCGCTGCAGCGCCTGTTTTACATATTCACTTGCCCGCGTATATTGATTTTGTAAATAGTACAATTGAGACAGCCGCAAGTACCCTTGAGGGTCGGTTGGACGCAGATGAATATATTTTTCAAGTTCCTCAGCCGCTTTTTCGTATTGATCTTGCTGAATCGAAAGTTCTGCCAGATTCCACCACGCTTCTGCATTTTCAGGCTGAAGCGTGGCAGCCGTGTTGAGATACTCCTGGGCAGATTGAAAATCGCCCTCCTGCTGGGCAACAAAAGATTTTTCGATGAAGACCCGGCAATTATCAGTAGACTGTTCCTCTCTTTTATCAAGCCAGGAACAGCCTGATTCTGATAGACCCATCAGCGCAGCAGCGATCAGCACGATGATTTTGCCAACGTGAAATTTAATCGTTCGGTACTGTTGAAAGCCCGGTCGGAGCATGACCAGTTTAGACGTGAAGGAGGGGAAATTGGGAATTGTCACTGAAACGGTTTGAATTTTACCAATAACAAAGCAAATGAGGATAGATCAGCTTGAAAGGATGCCTGTTCGAAAAAGCATATCCTATATATCCTGACAATATAGTGTAACATTAATACGCAATTACGTAACGCAATCTCATTTGCATCTGCTATACTGTGACACGCAACAACGTTAATTGATGAATAGCACAATCCCTTTTACAGATAACCGATGCCTCTATCAAGGAGTCTGATTTGATGAGTTCCTCCCAGTCTTCAGCAACTTCACGACGTTCTTTTCTCTCTGCTTCTGCGATTGCAGCGGGCGGGCTCGCGGCCTGGCCTTTGTCTGTTCAAGCAGCAGATAAACCGAAGCATAAAGTAGAACGGCTTGGCATCGGTTGTATCGGCATGCGATACCAGGGATCGGTCATTACAGAAAAGGCCCGGCTTTATGGCGATATTGTGGCGATTTCCGACGTCGATAAAAATGTACGAGAACAGGCACGAGCCAGCTTCGGAAGTACACCACGTATTTTCGAAGATTATCAGGATATGCTCAAGCGGAAAGATGTCGATGTCGTTTTGATTGGAACCCCAGATCATTGGCACACCAAAATGCTGGTTGATGCCGTCCGAGCCGGGAAAGATGTTTACTGTGAAAAGCCGCTGACATTAACAATTGACGAAGGTAAAATTCTGCGTGATGTTGTTGGTAAATCTGATCGTGTCGTACAAGTTGGCACCTGGCAGCGTAGCGACTGGAAGTTTCGGTTAGCGGTTGAACTCGTGAGGGCGGGTCGCATCGGGAAACTAAAACGTGTCACCTGTGCGACTGATAAAAACCCGACCAGCGGCCCCTTCAAAGTTTATCCTGTCCCCAAATCATTCAATTGGGATCTCTGGCAGGGACCAACGAAAAACGTTCCTTATATTCCGGAAAGATCACATTACACGTTCCGCTGGTGGTACGAATATTCTGGTGGAAAAATGACTGACTGGGGAGCGCATCATATTGATATCGCGCAATGGGCAATTGATTCTTTACCAGTCAGCATCGATGGAAAAGCGATGCTGCCGACTGTTGAAAACGGTTACAATGTCGCGACCGATTTCGGAGCCAAAATTCAATACGCGAATGGTGTCGAAATGATTGTCGCCGATCACGGTCGGCGTGGGATTATGTTTGAAGGGGACAAGGGAAGATTGTTCGTCAATCGCGGCATCGTGGCTGGAGTTCCTGTCGATGAACTGAAAAAGAATCCGCTTCCTCGTGAAAAATTTACCACTTACGGCAACGACAATTTGAGCCGCCCGGAACGAACCGGCAAGCTCGATGCGATAATCAATCACATGGGCAACTTCTTCGATTGCATCCAGTCTCGTAAAAAAACAATTTCCGATATCGAAAGCCAGCACCGCAGCGTCAGCACCTGCCACCTGGCGAATATCTCCATGCGAATTGGTCGACCACTCAAATGGGATCCGAAAGCGGAAGTCTTCATCGACGATGCGAAAGCGAACGACTGGCTCAAACGAGAATACCGAGCCGGTTTCGAAATCGGCTGATAGTCGGGTAGGGTACGCTGTGCGTACCAATGGTTGCCCTCGGCATAAACTATCATAGCCATTGTAGCGTACATTATTTTTAGGCATGGTACGCACAGCGTACCCTACGTCGCTGTTGCTTCCGTAGGATGGGTGCTTGCACCCATCATCGTATTGCGTTTGAATTTCTCATGCGAAAGATATTCATTTCGCAGGCTGGGGCGGGGTTCAGCCTACCTTTTCGTACTACTTTCAGCAGGATTCATACCATGACAACAGCCTCTTCACTCATTACCGACGAACATCGCAAGTTGTATCAGGAGGAAGGCTATTTCATTATTGAAAATGCAATTCCTGAGGAGCATTTGCAAATTCTCCGAGACTCCTGCGATCATTTGATTGATCTGCAACATCAGGAAATGGATCGGTTGGGGACCGATCATATTCATATCAGCATTCGCGGAAAACGGTATCACATCGCCAAGCAGTACGATCAACCGCCTCGATTGTCGGAATATGTTTTCAGTGATTTGATGGCTGAAGTTTGCCAAGCGACCATCGGCGAGAATGCGTTTCTGTTTTATGATCAGTATGTTGTCAAAGCGGCTGAGCAGGGAATCAAATTTTCCTGGCATCAAGATTCTGGTTATCTCGGTTTTCCGCATACGCCTTACGTGACCGTCTGGGCGGCAGTGGATGATATGAGCGAAGAGAACGGGACGGCGTACGTGCTGCCTTATTCCAAAGTTGGTATCCGCACGTTAGTGGAACATATTCGAGAACCGGAAACGGGCGACAAAACCGGCTATTTCGGCAGCGAACCGGGAATCCCTGCGATTGTGCCAGCCGGCAGTCTGGTCGTATTCAGTTCGCTCACGTTCCACCGCAGCGGCTCCAACAGTACCGATAAAATGCGCCGAGCTTATGTGACACAGTATTCCCCCGAACCAATTTTTAATCCCGAAACAAATGAATTGATGCACCTGGGGGTTCCGTTCCTTGATCAGGGAAAGCATATAACCGAAGATATGGCGAGCCGGGGGTGTTAACTCCCTGGTGAATGTGCTGTATCATTGCCGGTAGCCAAGCTGTACTCGAAGATTACCAGGGTCATAATTGATCCGGCTCGCTTTTTATTTCAACAGGAGATTGATACTTATGCTAAATCAAAATTCAAAAATCAGCCGACGAGTTTTTTGTGCAACAACGACTGGCCTGGCTGCGACTGCAATTTGTCCGGGGTTATTACCTGAAGCATCAGCAAATTCGACGAATCAATTTCAATTGAAATATATCCTCGGTTCCTCTATGTACGGTTACACAAAATTAGAAGAAATTCTGCCCGAAGTAAAAAAGACGGGCGCCTGTGCGATCGACATCTGGCCGAAAGTGCATGGCGATCAACGCGAACAAGTCGAAAAAATGGGGAGTGATAAATTTCAGGAACTGCTCGATAAAAACGGTGTTTCACTTGGCTGTCTCACACAGTACAAGCTCGGACCATTTGGCCTGCAAAATGAAATGCGATTCGCCCAGAAGTTTGGTTGCCAGACGATGGTCTGTGGGGGTGTCGGTCCAAAAAAGTTGAAGGGAAAAGAATTAAAAGCGGCGGTGGCAAATTTTATCGAACAAATGAAACCACACCTGGCTGTTGCAGAAGAAACCGGGGTGACGATTGCGATTGAAAATCATGCGAACAGTTTGATCGACTCTCCTGATTCCCTCAAATGGTTGAATGAACTGAGTCCCTCTAAAAACCTGGGAATTGCGTTCGCTCCGTATCATTTACCTCAAGATGAAAAACTGTTGAGT
>JAJRTM010000836.1 GCA_024278285.1 Planctomycetota bacterium | reverse complement strand
GGCACATAAATTGGGCCATACCGCTTCGTTGCATTAAAGTAGTAAAGAATTGGCAATAATTCATCTTTTGAGCGTATTTTGTAACGCACAGCCAGCCCTGCCCATGTCTTGATAAATTTCCGGTTGATGTCTACAAACTTTACCGTATCATGGTCATCATTGTACTTGAGTTCCGTGAAAACTATTAAGCCATCACTTGTTCGGAATAGGCCATCAACATCCTTTGTAATTACTTGTCTCTGCTCATCCGTTGCTGAATTTTCTACTTCTAAAATTTCATCCAGCAAATGGGAAAATAAGATTGAACAATCGTCGGGGCTATCAGGCAATTGTCGCTCAGTAATGTATCGATCAATCAAGGCATCTGTTTCAGGAGTGAAGAAGAGTGTAACTTTCTGTCCTGCATCTTCCATTGCTTGCACGTTCGGATCAATCTCTACCAGATTGCGCAAGAGTTGCTCAATGAAATTGCCGAATTTAATGTTCAACCCTTGTAATATGCCGCCAATAACCCTGTATCGAACAGGAACAAAATGAATTTTGTCCGTATGTTTCTTGGCTAATCTGTGAATATTTCTTGATGATGTGCTCTTCGCCAACATTTCTGAAACGGTTCGGCGGATAATTTGTTTAACTTGATTGCTCATCGTACAGCCCCATAGTTGCTCTAAATTTCTCGCGAACATCATCGAGTTTGACTAAACAACCATTTTCTTCCACATACCAATGTTCCCAACCATTACAGGGGGAGCCATTCATGTAATGTTTTCCCGCTTGGTGAATACTTCCCTCAAATCCATCTCTGGTGCGCAATCGGGCATCGGGCTTAATAATCGCAAAACGGGCCTTATCTCGCGAGAAAAACAATTTTTGGCCTGGCTGCAAAAAACCATTCTCCACCAGAGCAGAGAATGCAACCTTCGGCGCAGTTTTTTTCTTACTTCTAACATCAAAGGCCTTCACATCGAACATCTCTGGCTGAACGGTATCAATGCGGCTCTGTGCTAGCCGTATGTACTTTTCTTCCTTCTCAATACCAATCCACTTTCTGTGTAGCCGTTTAGCTACCACTCCTGTAGTACCGCTTCCAAAAAACGGGTCAAGTACAATGTCTCCAGCATGGCTAGACGAAAGAATAACTCGATAAAGTAGGGCTTCGGGTTTTTGTGTAGAATGGGCCTTGTTTCCATTTGCATCCTTGACGCGCTCCGCTCCTGTTGCTAATGGCAACAACCACCAATCAGAACGCATTTGCTTGTCATCATTTAGGCCTTTCATAGCATGATGATTAAAAGTGTACCTGGCTCCCTTACCAGTACTTGCCCAAATCAGCGTTTCGTGAGCGTTAGTGAAACGCACACCACGAAAATTAGGCATTGGATTAGTTTTTATCCAAATTACATCATTCAGAATCCAAAAGCCCAAGTCTTGCATAATACTCCCCACACGGAAAATATTATGATACGAACCAATAACCCAAATCGAGCCTGTTGGTTTTAAAACTCGCTTACAAGCCGATAACCATTTGCGAGTAAACTCATCATAGGCCGCAAATGATTCAAACCGGTCCCAAGTATCGTTTACCGCATCAACCTTTGTCATGTTTGGGCGATACAATTCGCTTTGTAGTTGTAAATTATAGGGGGGATCGGCAAAAATCAAGTCTATTGATTTCTCAGGGAAGGAATTCAGGACTCCAATACAATCGCCTTTAATAATTTGGTTTAAGGGTAGTTCCATTCTCTTTACCTCCGAACCCAATTATAAGGCATTTGCTTCACCCCAGCGAAAAGGTTGCCCAACGTGTGTTTCACCCCGGCGGGGCGGGTTTCACTCTGACGCGGTTCCGCGCAGAACAAATTGTCAAAAATAGTGCCGCTTACTCACCGCCGAAGGCGGGTCGGGTGAATGCATGGTTAGGCCGCAACTTCTCAAACACCTGAAACCCATAGGCTAAATAAAATCCATGCTATCTTGAAATTTTAATTCCCATGTAGGTAATTCATACAAACCCTTTGCACTCAATCTAAATCTTTGAACATTTTTTGGATCTCGTTGTTCAATCGGTATCTCAGACAAATAAACAGGATACCAATCACTAAGGTTTCTTTGCATTGCGTATGCCAACATATTTTCGATAAAAAGCAGAACCCGATTTGCTGTATATCGCGCAAACTTATCGACAGGAAGCCCAAGAACAATTGGAAGCTTTATAACCAACATAGACTGCTCTGTAACTTGATACTGTAACCCACCCAAATTCCATCCATGATGCTCATGGTCATTACGCAATTTAAGCAGATCAGACAACCAAGTTTTTCGTACAGCTTCCAAATAATTTGCCAAAGCCTCTTCACCACCAGAAATCAAATTGGCGATCCCAGCCGCGAAAGATGTTTCTTTTTGAAATAGGAAACCGATGTCCAAATTCAATAGTTCCTTCAGCATTTTTTGCAATCCAGTCTTTACAGCAACAACTGATTGGTCAATTAGCTTATCAACGGATTGCCCCAATGGCACATCAATTGTTTCAAGAATATCAATTTGATTGTTTCTGAATTGAATTGCTCTACCTTCCGCAATAGCCTTTGTATGAGCATCTATCAAGGCTATGACTTCGAGAGCGGCATCTCTAGTTGCGTGAGCAGCTTCAAGCACGGGCCGAAAACTCTGGTTAAATTTACGAGCTTTTTCAGCCTTTTCAGGATAATCTGATCCCAACAAAAAAAGTTGATCTCGCAATTCAAGCATGCCAAAGAACAGTCTCGCTTGAAACGGCGATGAAGTACCTTCATCTGATGCTTTCTTTGTAAGTGTTATTGACATTTTATGCGGCCTAACGGCGCGGCGGATAAGCCGCCAGCCGGAGACCCGCGCAGCGTTCCGCGCTAACGGCCGAGCTCACCTGCCGCTATGTAGCGCAGCGGAATAGCGGTCAGGTGCAGCGCCTTGTTGGGTTGCGCGCAACGGCGCACGACAACGGTTCACTAATATTTCAAGGGAGTACCCAGCGAATGACAACCTCAGATATTACCGCTGTCATAATTAACCACAACACTGACACCACAAATGTGATCATCGCAGTAAGTCGGAGCTTGCGCGTTAACTGAGAAAACAGTCTTGTACGCGCAATGTATTCGTCTCTTTTGCCCAAGGAAATCAACAGCCTTATCACTAAAGTGGCGATACCTATTGTTACCACAGCCGCAATCAAATGCGCCAGCCAAGTTAGCTGGACGCGCGATAGCATAGAATGCCAAATGACAGCCAATACTAAGGGATAAGGCAAAATAATTAGCAAGGATTGAAAAACATAGACTCTAATCGCTCTTCTTTTAGCACCAGCTTCCTGTACCTTTTTCCTCTCTTGCTCCTGCCGGTATAGGCTTTCTTTCAACTGTTGCTGCTCCTCTTCGTACCGTGTCAAGTCTTCCTTAACCCTGCGCAGTTCACTTCTTAAATCTTCTATTTCTTGGTCACGTGTCTTAATAGATTTCACTAACTCCTGTATTTGCTTATCTTTCTTCCTTACTACTTCTTCGTAATCTCTTAATTGCTGCGCCAATGCACTTTCTATAACCTCGGCTTCTTCTGCTTCTGATATACTTGGCTCACTTCCCAGACGTGAGCGCAGTGCTTGATCGGTAATTACTCCTTGCACTGTTTCCACTGAGAGATCAGATATGCCTTCGAATCTTGTCAATTGCTTTAGAATCCGTAAAGTTATCTCCTCTGCCCTTGGATCAAACTCCCTAGCGATGAGAGGGAAGCGCACCGTGCTGAGTATCATTTTTTCTAGTTGAGCCGAACGCGGCACAAAAAATCTCAAGATCTGTATGAATTGAGATGGAAGCATACAAATAGGTGTCATAAAGACCTTGTTGGATTTGTATCTGTCAAAGATAAGAAAGCGATAGTCTACAGTTACAATCCAGTACTTTGCCTCAAGCGGTAACTGAGCTTGTGAATCTCGCTGGTCTCGAACAAAATGCCAAAGTACTATGTCGTTCGTAATCTGCATCTCTGATTTGGCGCGCTGTCCGTATTTATTCATCTCGTATGTCATTTGCGTGCCGATATCTGAGATCACCTCTGGATAGCGTTCATACTCTTCAATCCTTCCCTGTGTGAAAAGCGTAATCCCCTTCTCCTTCAGGATCCGCACTAAATCGGTCTCATAGGGGACGAAGTATTCTTGCGGACTGATGTCTCGGCCTGATGCCTTCACTCGCTCAAAGAAAGTAGCATAAATGCCGGACACTTCCGTTTTCACCGCAGCCTCTGCCACATTTGGGGGGTATGCTAGACTGCCAAGTTGATTTCGATAATGTCTGATTGAATGTTGAGTCTCCTTCAGTGTGACAGGACTGACGACAAATTTGACATCTAGCTCATCTGGGACAGACTTGACTAGTTCCATTAAGTCGTTGGCAGTTTGATTAAGTGGATTACTGTGGAGGCCCAAAATTGAGTAGATGAAATTTGTGTCCACAAATATAATGAATTCTACGGATCCCTTCCGTAATTCACTTAATCTTCTGGCTGCCTTCGACGATAAACCAGATGCAGTGACTAAGAAATAGGCGTCCAAGTAGGAGAGCATAAAACGTGCGACTTCAGCATCGTCCGGGTCGAGAAACCTAAATATCGCCTTGCTAATCTGGTCTCGGTGGGCTTCGGGAAACTCTTCCAAGAATTGATCAGAATGTGACACCCATTCATCTTTCTTCCTCCGGATCACGAAGAACTCGTAAATCCCTACCCCCGCATCTGTGATCAGTGGAATCAGAAACTTGTCAGTAAACAGTGTCCAGCAATTCTCTAACTCAAGGTCTGGGCAAATACTCTTCATTGTCTGTTCAAACTTCTCCCTTACAGACTTCTCAAGTTGTAGGGCTTCATCTACCTGATGATTGAGTTGCTGCTCAGTTGTCAAACTGAGCTTCCACCTGCCATCATTTAGCTGGAATATTTCTTGATTCCTTTCCAGTCTTTCAAGAGCTTGCTTTATCTCACCGGTTTTCAAATGCAGATTTAGTTCTTTCGCGATTCTCTTCTTTAGCTGGCTGATCGGTGCTGGTCGCTTGAGCAGCCAGAGAATGCCTAGAACACAACGCTCTATTGTCGTTTCCCACCATCCAGCCTTAGTGAGTTCTACATAGTGAATAAGTGATATCACCTGGGGAGGCAACTTTCTCATTCTTGCCCTCCTTGCCCTGTTTTAACTCTTTTGGAGATAAGATTTTTCTGGAGATCTGGCTGAAGCAACCCAACATATTAGTATGCCGAATTACCTGCGTGTTTTGCCTATAAAATGCATATTCTACAATGCCAATATGGGATATATATGCGAATTACGCATTTATTGTGGGGAATATGGGATGTAAATGCCCCAACCAGATCGCGTCTCAATCATCTCAAATATACAACGGATCATTTTTGCCGTCAATCGTCTTTTGTTTCATTTTGGGGGAACATTCGCCCACCGGATATTTTTCACTTGACCCG
>JAJRTM010000071.1 GCA_024278285.1 Planctomycetota bacterium | reverse complement strand
GGCACATTCTTTTTACGGCAGGCACGACTTGCCGCAATGTTCAGATAGCTCCACAAATTATGCACATGCACCAGATCGAATTCACTCACTCTGGTTTCAAGCAGCGATTTCAATTTGCGAGAGTAGCCAAACACGTTTCTTCGCAGCGATGGCAACACCGTGAATTCGTATCGCTGCTCAAACGGCTTGATCCAGTCACAATCATCCGCAGGACAAAGTGCATCGGTTGTAATAACAGAAACATCATGCCCGCGCGATGTCAACTCCCGACAAAACCGATCCACCACAACCGGCGGCCCCCCGGTATCCGGGTGCATGTAGGGAATCACATGAAGGATCTTCACGCCAGAAAACTTTGCTTCAAGAAATTGATCATTTGTTTTTTTCTGCGTGCTTGCTAATCACATCCTCATAAACAGCAACCGTACGCTCCGCCATCGCCTTGAGGCTGAATTCCTGAAGATACGATTGCCTGGCATTTTCACCAATTTCCTTCCGTTTCATTGGGGCATCAACAAGTGACTTCAATGTGCTAATCCATGCACTCTTATCATCAACAGGGAGAAGGTAGCCAGTTTCACCAGAGCGAATAGCATCTTTCGTTCCATCCACTAAAGACACCACACATGGCAGTGATGCAGACATGGCTTCAAGAATAGCAAAGGGGAAACCTTCGTAGATTGACGGAAGAACAAACACGTCAAAGCCTGACATTCGCTGCCTTGCATCATCTTGCCAACCATCAAGATGGACACGATTTTGCAACTCGTATTTTACTATCTCATGTTCTAAAAGAGGTCGTTGAGATCCGTCTCCAACCCAGACCAGATGAACATTATTAGGCAGTTTTGCTAAAACCGAACATAAAAACAGCGGGTTTTTCTGGTGCTCAATTCGAGCCACAATTCCTAAGACAACAGTTTCCTGATTCACGCCCCATTCTGCCCTGAATTTTTCTCGTTTTCCTTCAGATGGAAACGCACCGTTAGTTACATTGTAGACCTGTGGCGAGCCCTTGTGCCCGAGGAATGTAGAAAGATCGTGAGTGCATTGTGGAGAGGTAGCAATCAGCGGAATTTGTGATTGATAGTATGCTTTTCGGGCGGTTAAATCCCGTATCCAGCCGCCAGCAGCTTTCAATTCCTTCATGCTTCGGGTTACATGAACTGTTGCACAAGATGGAATACCTGCGTACTTTGCTGCATAAAGTACCTCTAGGCCATCCTCCAGGTTTTGCTTATTGATGTGGATAATATCTGGAGCAAATTTCTTGAGACAGGTAGCGAGTTCCTTCTGGTTTTTGTAATCATACATGGCACTAATTGCGCGTAAGCGGCGATGGTATGTATTACGGATTGGCCATCTAAGAACAGGGCAAACCTGGGACATCACTTCAGCGAATTCGTCCATGTTATTATGCTGCGACATGGCAATATGAATATCATGTCCTAATTCAATAAGCCCCGTAGCTAAAGCCTGAAAGTAAAATTCACCTCCACCTCGAGAGCCAGAGGAAGCTGAGACAAGCAGTATTTTCATGAATTTAAGTCATTCCCTCTCTGCCAATCCAAGGCCACACTGAAAAATACAAACCAGTCATTCACTGCACATTCCAAAGAGACCGTTTCTGCAATTTCTCTGGAACGTTCTGCAAATGTAGCAATTGATTCAGGATGAGAAGCGAAGTGATTCATCGCTTTATAAATGGCTGTTGAGGACTCTGCTTCGATACGAAATCCGTTTTCATTTGGAATCACCAAGTCATTAGCTGCCCCTACTTGATTGGTAGCAATCACGGGCATTCCAGTTGCAATCGCCTGATTAACAACCACTCCCCAGCCATCATGCCGAGAGGGGAGAATGAAAATGTCTGACTCTGCAAATATCTGTGGAAGGTCATTGACAGGACGAAATCCCAGGAAATTAACTTTCTCAGAAACAGCAGGTGATAGAGATGATTCAAATTCCTTTCGAAGAGGTCCTTCACCAGCCAGCGTTAACGAGATGTCACGTCCCTCTTCAACAAGGCGAGTAAATGCTTCAAGGAGTAAATCAACCCCTTTGCGTTTAATCAACTGACCACAATAAAGAAAGCGAATGGAACGCTTTGCCTGGGGAGAAGATCGCCTGCGTATTTCGTCTGCTTCGATGTATTTCGATAAATCGCAATGATAAGGAATGTTGTGAACTGGAACATTGGATCGATTCATTTTATTCAGAAGATCGCGGTACGCGCAAACCGCATGTGACCCAACAGCTGCAATTCCAGAAGTCGATTTCAGCGAACGTTGTGCTAATTCTCTAAGCCTTGTTCCTAACCAGCCACGAGATTGAAACCCGGGGATTTCTCCCCAGAAAACCCACGGTCGTTTTTTACGCGTGAGGTACCGCATCGCGATTTGGTTTGTGATGCCAACATAACCAACCACAACGACTAAGTCTGATGGATTGCTTGCTAACTCGTGACGAACTGTTGGGTTTATATGGATCCTCGCTCCACGAAAACCAATCCATCGTCCAGGAAGCACTTTGGCATAAGAAGGCATCTCCTGCTCCCCCCAATGCGTATCAGGGGCTTCCTGCTCCAGATACAAAACCCGCAAATCAATCCGCGGGTCCATATCCATCGCCGCAAATAGCTCCTGCACATAAGGCGAAGGCATGATGGTTAAGAAAGTAACTTTCAAAAATAATTCCTAATAGAAAAATGAGTAGCAAGCAGAATTTACGGTTAATCATTATGGGCCAGCCTATTTTTGTACATTCGATAAAGATAAGGAATCCCTTCTGTATACAGTCGCTCTCGGATTGCTATCGTGTAATGCTGTAGAATACAATCTGTGTTTTTTCGATTGAGATTCATGCGATATCTCCCACCAACCGGTACAACTCCCTTTCTGCATGCCATCAACATAACTGTAGTCTGATCAAATAAATAAGGTGCCGTTGCCAACTCTGGGATATCCGAGATTAATTTTTCAAGAAATGGTAAGTCAAAAGCATCTCGAGTAATTGCACCAAATCCAATATTGATGCGTTCTGGAACCTCATATGAAGTACGTTTCCTAAGCTCTTCAGTAGTCAAAACATAGTTCGTCCAGTGGTCTTCAATAAAAGCATTCATTCCGTCTGACCGGTTGGTTATTTCAACTGGATCTTCATAAAACAGGATGTCTGCGTCACAGAATAATAAATATGACGCAGATCCAAAACAAAAGAAGTCGAATATCTTTCTGTTTAATACATGGCTCTCTCTTAGCTTAGCGCAGGCAGGAAAATCGGTTAATCGACTTCTAACGATGGCATCCGCCTCTCCGCTCCTCACAATTACTAGACCGGGAAAGCATTGCTCCAGGATTCGGAAATGTTTTTCCTTTAATGTTGGGTCAGCATGCACATACAAGCCAGGTCGTATGGAAGAAACATCATAAAACGACCTAAGTGACCAAAGCAAGGAATATAAATCACGAGCACATACCAGTACGTGCAACTCTTTATCAGAGCTGCCAACAGGAATGGGTTGCATTTTTTCAATACTGCGAACAACAGTCCATTTGTTATAGAGTACTTTCGGACTGTTGTGTCGGATTTTTGAACGAATCCGTTGGAGATACTGCCTCATAATGAAACTCCCGTGAAATAACCGATTTGATAGTTAGGTTCCATGCTACTAAAATTCAACGAACTTTACATTCCAGTCTCTCTTTGCTGACCCGATCTTACGAAAAGCAGTTGCCTGGGTTTTTCCCAATCGCTGTGCAACGTTATATCGTATTTTCTTTTCTGGGTTCAATCCATACGCCGAGAGGTCAATTTGCTGAAAATGCTCTGACATATTTTTTTTAATGAACTGAAGCACTTTACGTACGTGCTTGTCAGTGGAATCATCAAAAAGAATGATTCCGTTTTCATTTAAGAGACGTGATGAATAATAGAAATCAACAAAAACATCTTCGAAAATATGTGAACCATCAACATAAATGAAGTCAAACTTTTTTTTATTCTGCATAAGATTCGGTAAGGCAATGCAGGAGTATTCTTCCATCAGCGTAACACGCTCTTTCAGACCAACCTGCTCCAAATGTATTAACCCAATTGAATCCCAATGAGTTGTTTGGAATGGATCAATTGCAACGTGCGGGGGGGGGGGGGAATGCTTTCGCTCATGGTATCTGGCAAAAACAAGGCTGGACATTGCAAACGCCATGCCTATTTCCAGCGTGTTGCTCGGTTTTTCTCGCTCGATGAAATCATAGATAATACGAAGATTATTCTCCGTTGAATTTGCGGTACTGCTATGTTCTTTTCCCGTTCGTCCGGTGTAGGAGGATTGTGAAAGTAACGAATGAAGAACAGGGTCATTGTCAGTGAAAGATTTTGAAGCTTGCTTCATTTATAGTTATTCTTTCGATCTTTTTGAATAAATTGGTAAGTCTGTCAATAGTTTAGCAAGACGAGTTTTGTGTGCACCCCATGAAAATTCCTGTGCTCGCTCATAAGCAGTTCGTCCCATCTCTTTGAGCTGTTTCCGGTTTTCTGCACACCAGCTAATCTTTTCTGCCAGGCCATCCACATCATCGGGTTTCAACACAAATCCATCTGTTCCTTCACGAATCACTTCGGGACCACAACTGTGCGTGCTGGCAATCACCGGCATTCCTGTTGCCATTGCTTCTACGATCACCAGCCCAAAACCTTCAAAAACAGATGGCAATACCAAAACATCAGCTTGCTGCATTTGTTTGACGACACCATTTTGATCGGTCTGCCCGAGGTAATCAAACCATTTACTCCAACTCTTTAATGGAGTCTCATCCGCTGGCATTGGCCCAAGAAGTTGAAGTTGAATGTTGGGTGAATTTAACTTTTCGATTGCCTGCAGTAAGTATTTAATTCCCTTACGCTGCCCGATTCCACCGACAAATAAAACTTTCAGTGGACCGTCAGTTTTTCGTTGTACGAACTTGAATTGCTCGACATCACAGGCCAACGGCAACAGATGGATTCGATCTTCAGCAATTCCAACTTCTCGAAGTGACTCTTTCGTAAACGTACTGGCTGCAATACAGATATCAGCTTCGATTGGTTCTTGCTCCAGTCGCTCACGATACCAATCTGGAAAGTGTAAATTACTGATGGTGCCTGCCCATTCGGGGTGCTTTTCTATTTCAGCAGAAAGTATTCGAATGGCAGCGGTCACATGAGCAGTCGCAAATTCACATACAGCAAGTTGTCCTGCTGATTTAGCCGCTTTCAAGCTTTCTAAACAACTTCCTTGAAACCCCCAAAAGAGATCACTCTGACCGGTATACCGACCAGCAACCCAGCGATCAAATCGGGCATCTCGCTGAAACATCGCCGCTTCTGCAGCGGAACCATTTTTCAGAACATTTCTGTACCATAATTCGGGAATCTCAAATCGTAATTTCCGAATAACTTGATTGGAATCCAGTCCGTGTAAAGTTCTTTTCTGAAGAGCACGATCTAACTTTGAAACGAGCGTTGCCATTCGATCTGGCCACCGATCCCGGCAGTAATAGGTGCTTGTCACGAAACGGTGCAGGCAACCTAACTGCTGAACCGAATAGGCGTGTCGATATGCATGCTGTTTGCCGGAATGCGAGACCGTAATTTTCAAGGAAGCGAACTCCGGTAAGCAGGCAATTCTGGTTCACGTTGCCGCATTCGCGGGGTCGCTTGCACTGGTTGCTGCCGCACATTCCCAGAAAATAGAACCAGCAACGCATACAACGAAAGCATCCCATACAACGTAGCCATATTAAAAGATCTTCCAGATAGAAAGATGATCGCCAGTCCTGCTGCAAAAACGGTAAAGGCCAAGACTGATTGTGTTGTCAAAGGACGAGCCCGATCCCACGATTTCGCCAGATATCCTACAAATAAACTGATCAATGCAATCCCCGGCATCCCAAAGTTCCAATACATTTCGCCAATCAATCCCGGCGATACCGTCAAATAGGCATCTCCTCCAGCGACCATTCCTTTTACTTTTGCCAATTGAAGCCCTGCATCACCAGTTGGTTTGTTTTTCCAAATTGCTCTGGGGATCGGATTGATCGCCTGGACGTAATAGGTATAACCAAGCTGATAATTGGCTTTTTCAGGAACGATGTCGGTGACAAAAAGTAACTCACGAAACATTTCAAACCCAACGTAATCCGCACTGGCTGCACGTTCCCAGTCAAGTTTCCCTTCATTTCGGCCAAGTACATTTGCCGCCGACCAAAACATTGCCACAACCACGAGAGCAGGCAAGCCAAAAGTGATCGCATTTTTCTTCAATGCAGGTGACATCCTCCAGTAGATCGCTGCTGCAATCGGAAGAAATACTTCGACAACCTTCGACCGCGTCCCGCCCGTTAACGCATCCATAAACATATAAAGCAGAAAGAACGCAACAATCAACTTGCGATCAGTCGGCTGCTTACGATGAACGAGAATAGCTGCTGCCAATGGAACCGCTGCTCGCAAAAACATCCGCAGCTCAAGAAGTGCATCTCTCACTCCGCCATAACGTCCACGGGTAAAAAGTCCGCTCCACCTGGCTTTGAACGTAAAGGCATCTTCCAAAACAAGCAGAGGATTTCCCTTCGCCAGATAAAGAAGTGGGGCAAAGCCAATCAGGCAGGCAATAATAAATACCCCCCAGAGTACCCGCGGGCTATCAATCCTGGCTAAACGGCGAAAGACAGGATCAAAAACTCCACCTCTCGAACTTCCGTACCCAAAGAGAAAGGCGACAATACAAACCCCCACACAAACCAGGCCAAAACTGTACTGCTCAGGGGAAAATACTGTCAGCGCTTTAGGCACCAGTGAGGCTTCCAGCAGAAACCAGGCCATAATCGTTAATATAAAAACATTGCGTGCAGAAACCAGTTGTCGAATATCCCGTCGGCAATCATAAAAAATCAACCCAACACAAACCACCAGCATTCCCAAAGCAACGCCGTTAGATAACTGACTCAACCCTTCCATGAATCACTCGTCCCTTCGCGGCCCGAAAATAAATCATTCGGAAGGTCTTGCATTTTGATACCTTCTTGCTTCTGGAGAAGACGAAACATGCGATATGTCAAACTGCGAACCGGCTTTCGTTTATTCCAGAATCTACCAATGGCCGCATAGCCCATCAGTATGCCTCGCAACATCCGTAGTGGTCTCCCAATGCGAACACCAAACCAGAATCCTTTAATCGAAGTCCCAATCAGCTGAATCGGCAGAAAAGATGTGGGCACATTCAACCAGGCAAAGAAAATATCATTTCTACGTCCGTACAAATCCATACGCGTTGTATCTCGCTTCGGGCTTTCAAAATGATGAATCAAATCTGCATTGCCCATCCTCACAACATATCCTGCATCTAACAGACGCACACAAAAATCGCGTTCCTCACCCTGATGGAAATAAGATTCCCGGTAACCTCCTAATTCAAGAAACAGATCGTTCCGAACCGCATGGGCAGTCCCGATATACCGATCTGTGACCCAGCATTCCTCTGATGAAGGTGCCTGCTGACGTACCTCTGGCGACTTCTTGACATCAACAAACGGAATCGCGACTGCTCCAATCACTGGAGCATCAAAATCGGCAAGAGTTTGCTGAATCACATTCGGCGTCGTGAATATCGCATCGTCATCAATTGAAAAAATAATGTCGCCGGTTGCGATCGTGGATGCTTCATTTCGCCCGAACACTAAACCCATTGATTTCGGATGCTCTATTAAACGAGCCTCTGGGAATTCCTGACGAACCATCTCTGCGGTCCCATCGGTCGATGCATCGTCAATCACAATGATTTCCGTTTGTACCGACTGCAACACACAGGACTTCAAAGCATTTCGCAAATCATCACAACGATCTTTCGAAGTAATCACAATCGTAGATGTTAGAGTTGTTTCGTGGTTCATTCTAAAAAGGTTATTCGTCATTCTTCATTCGCTGACCAATCATTTGAGCCAGAATACCTGCGATAATCGCATATGCAGAAACATCTTTCGTTACGATGACTTGTCGGCTCTTCAATGGCATTATGGCCATATTCGTAATGCATGGCAGGCATGTTGGATAACCTGCCTGGCAAGCGATCCACGAAATTTAGGTAGTTTTTTTTTGTCTATATTTAGTGGTTCTAGGGGGGTAAGTATTGAACATTCGCTGGGGCAGACAATCTTGTCTCGCCAGTCTTCCGCAACAGCGTGTTCCCAGCCTGAAAATCCCCTGCTAATATTGTTTTGTCGAGTTTGTAGTCTGGTTGCGATTTGATCAGGTGAGCGATATTTGAAATGCTTGAATTTAATTAGCTGGTGATGTACTGGCCCCATATGGATTGGCCAGCCGGTATCAATTGGCCACTTTAATCCAGTTCTATCACGAAAGAATCTAGGCTCGATATGATCTGCTCTGTAGTGTTGTAGACTTTCCAAAAATGCGAATTGCTCTTGATCACTTATATTAGATTTATGGCGAGTAATGTCCTGCTCTGTGAGATACAATTCGACAAAAAGTGCCCACACAACGTGATGCCAACGCTTTACGTTAGATAAAAAAATTCGCGGGTCATCCATGTAGAATTCATCTGCATCCAAATGGCACCACCAATCCCCTGGTTTGTGGATAGACTTCTATATTCATTGAAAACCTCTGATCGCAGACTTTCGGAGAAAACTTTTCCATCCTGCTTCCATGCAATGACTTTCCCCGGAAATTCTTGTTCAAGATTTTTTGAAATTTTCCATGTATCGTCCTCACTTTCTCCATCGTAAATGATTATATGATCAGACCACTTTGTAGCAGCACGAATACACGAACCAATTATATCTGCTTCATTCTTGACTGTCATAATGGAGTGAATTCGGAAATTGCCTTTTCTCATTTAAAGTCACCTTTTGCTCTAGAATGAATTCCAACTTACAATGCATAAATAGCGTTAATTGCCTATTGGTTTGGGCGAAATGCTTTCACTAGAAAGTAAAATAATGCAAGTACAGGCGTTCCAGCTAGAAACCGAAATCGTGCTGATTTGATGGATTCGCCTAACACGGAATAATAAAACATTGCAAACAGAGGTAAGTCACCTCGCTTTGCAGCAGCTACAGCAACAGGTCGAACATGCCTTGATATTATTATTGACCTGTCTCGTCTCCGTGCTTTTCCTCCAGGAAATTTGTTCTCTGCTTCTCGCTGGACGATAAGCTTTGTGCCAGAGACCGTTTTTTGCCAATTCAGGGCGATATTACCCTCATGCTGCCTGTAAGCAAACATAGTTGGTTCTGTCACAAAAACGAATCCATCAGAGGTGCCTAGTCTCATCGCAAGTTCTGCATCCTCTGCATTCACATTCTCAGTAACAAAACCACCAACTCGAAGGAAATGTTCGCTGGCAACAACAAAAGATGATGCACCAATCCAATGCATCGGCTCTCCTGCCGAATAATAATCAGCAAAACAATCAATCTTAATTGTGTTGTTTTTCACATTCTGAAGCTCTGTGTTGTTGCTGAACAGAATATGGCGTCCTGCTACAAATGCTGGGGACGTTTTAGTCGAAGTGATGACTTCATTATATCTTCGAAGTGTCCAAGGAAACCAAAGATCATCACTGTCTAGAAATGCAATGTATTCTCCCTGTGCTTCTGCAACACCACGATTTCTCGCAACTCCAGGGCCGGCATTGGGCTGTTCAATCAGCTTAACCCACGGGTATTGTCGCACAATCTGGAGGGTATTATCAGTAGAACCATCATCTACAACAATCACTTCAAAATCACGATATTCTTGTGCTGAAATACTTGCCAGTGTTTCGGCAATTGTCTGCTCGCGATTGTAAACCGGAATAATTACTGAGAAAAATGGTTCGGTCATCGTCTGCACCAGCTTGCAATTCGTTCTGCACTGCGAAATCCTAGGAATCGATAGACAGTTCGATACAGAGGTGGAGCGGCTGGTCCGTTGGGGGAATAGATCCCTTTGTTTGTTTGCTTGCGTTGGTATTTAGTAGCGGCTTGCATGTCGTGTTGTGCGAGTGTTCTTGCCATTTCGAAAAAGGCTTGGCCTGCTGCTTCTTTGGTCCTCGTTTCTAGCTTCTGGTTGTCTCGTAACCAATCAAGCATTTCATCAATGAGTTTTGTTTTTGTGTGAATCACACGGCTGGGATCTTTTCTGCAGACGGTTTCTTCGGACCAGATTCGATAGACTGCATCTGAATAAGAAACAGACTGGAACACGACACCTTGCTGGATCGCGCGGAGTGTGACTTCGTTATCCTGACAGCAAGGGTAG
>JAJRTM010000835.1 GCA_024278285.1 Planctomycetota bacterium | reverse complement strand
TTTCCGTTCCCGTGGGGGATGCAGTTGTTGGTCGTGTTGTCGATCCGCTGGGTAATGCACTCGATGGTAAAGGGACAGTTGTTACCAGCGAAACCCGCCCATTAGAATCAGCAGCTCCTGGAGTTGTGGACCGTCAACCGGTTCGCGAACCACTCCAGACTGGAATTAAAGCGGTCGATGCGATGACGCCTGTGGGTCGTGGTCAGCGAGAATTGATCATTGGTGACCGAAAAACCGGTAAGACAGCGATCGCGATTGATGCCATTATCAATCAAAAAGGGAAAGACGTCATCTGCATTTATGTTGGCTGCGGTCAACGAGCTTCTTCAGTTGCGGGTGTTGTTGAAGTGTTGAGAGAACACGGCGCGATGGATTATACCATTGTCGTCAGTGCAGCCGCTTCCGATCCTGCATCAATGCAGTATATCGCACCGTATGCGGGTGCAGCGATGGCTGAGCACTTTATGTATCAGGGGAAGCACACGCTAATCGTTTATGATGACCTTTCCAAGCAAGCTGTTGCTTACCGGGAAATGTCGTTGTTGATGAAACGACCTCCGGGGCGTGAAGCGTATCCAGGAGATATTTTCTATTGTCATAGCCGATTGCTGGAACGCTCTGCAAAACTTTCCGACGAAAAGGGAGGCGGCTCGATGACCGCGCTCCCGATTATCGAAACGCTCGAAGGGGAAGTTTCCGCGTACATTCCGACAAATGTTATTTCCATTACCGATGGTCAGATTTATCTGGAACCCGACCTGTTTTACGCCGGGGTTCGCCCAGCGATTAACGTCGGTATTTCGGTCTCCCGCGTGGGGGGGAATGCTCAAACCAAGGGGATGAAAAAAGTCTCTGGTAGTTTGAAGCTGGATTTAGCAGCCTTCCGTGAGTTGGAAGCGTTCGCTCAACTTGGTACCGACTTGGACGCCGCGACACAACAACAACTGGATCGTGGTTACTGCATGGTTGAACTATTAAAGCAACCGCAGTATCAACCGATGCAGGTAGCCGATCAGGTGATTAGTGTTTATGCAGGAAGTAACGGATACTTCGATAAAGTTCCCGTTGCCAGAGTTCCTGAAGCAGAAAAGAATCTTCATCAATTCATGGCTGAGCAGAAATCAGAAGTACGAAATCGTTTGATCGAAACTCAGAAAATGGATGATGAGTTAACCGGAATGGTTGATGCAGCGTTAAAAGACTGGTGGACTCAAGTGAGTAAACTGTTTGTTGAAGCCGAAGAGGGTGCAGCAGTTGGAGTGTCTTCGTAGGTTTTGTTTTATTTGTAGGGTCCGCTGTGCGGACTATTAATTGAAGTAAAATAGTTAAGTTCGGTCCGCACAGCGGACCCTACGGCTAAGTTACCTGATTAGAGGTCAAAAAAAGAATTAATTCAGTCTCATGGCAAATGCTCGTTTAATTATCAAGCGACTCAAGGCAGTCAAGAACATCCGCAAAATTACGCGGACGATGGAATTGATTGCCACCGCTCGATTCAAAAAAGCAATGGATCGAGCTTCCGAAGCGAAAGCGTATACGCAAAAAATCGCGGAGATTGTTGGCGATCTTTCTGCAGCTGACCTCCCTTTTTCACATCCGCTGCTACAAAAGCGAGATAATGAAGAACGTGTCCTGCTGCTTGTGTTGACATCAAACCGTGGGTTGTGTGGCGGTTACAACTCGGGGGTTTTGCGTCAGGCGAACATTTGCTTGAAAGATCTAGAAAAATCTCGCATGAATTTAGTGCTGGAAGTTTCCGGCAAGCGTGGTATTTCTTCCTTCAAGTTTGAAGGTCAGAAGACCGACCTGGAATTCACTCATTTTGAAGACAAGCCGAGCTTTGAAGAGGTTGATAAAGTTGCAAAGCGGTATGTCGATCTTTATACAAGTGGTGCGGTGGATCGAATTGAAGTCGCTTATACCGAATTTCAATCTGTCGCCCGGCAAACAGCTAAAGTAGAAACGTTGCTTCCGATTCAGGATTTATCAACGGATGATAAACAGGAGCAATCACTAGCCGTTGATTACGAATTTCTTCCCGATGCAGAAGCAATTCTGGAAGAGATTGTTCCAGCCGCTTTCAAAGCAAAATTGTTTAAGTGCTTTCTTGATGCAGCGGTCAGCGAGCAGGTTGCCCGCATGGTCGCGATGAAGGGAGCAACAGAAAATGCGGACGAAATGATTGGCGACCTTTCGACCAAGTACAACCGAGCCAGACAGTCGCAGATTACATCCGAATTGAGCGAAATCATCGGAGGAGCGATCGCTCTTGAGTAATCGTTTACCAGTCAAGAATTAGTATAAAAATATTGTTAAAGAGAATTAAAGGACTCCGTTGATGAGTACTGCCACCAAAAAGGGGACCGGCAAGGTCACCCAGATTATCGGTTCAACATTCGATGTAGAATTTCCAGAAGATTCACTTCCTAAAATTTACAACGCACTCGTTGTTGACCAAGAAGCGAAAGGGATGCACTTTCATGTGACTGGGGAAGTTCAGCAACACCTGGGAGGCGGACGGGTTCGCTGTGTTGCTCTCGGTTCCACCGATGGGATGATCCGCGGAATGGAAGCGGTTGATACGGGCGGTCCGGTTTCTGTGCCTGTCGGGAAAGAAACACTCGGGCGAGTCTTCAACCTGCTGGGCGATGAAATTGATGGGCGTGGTCCTGTCAACGTGGAAGAACGCTGGCCGATACACCGCAGTGCTCCGCCGCTGGTAGACCTCAGTTCAAAAACGGAACTGTTTGAAACCGGTATCAAAGTGATTGACTTACTTACCCCGTTTGTTCGCGGTGGTAAGGCAGGATTGTTTGGTGGTGCAGGTCTGGGCAAGACTGTTATTCTCACCGAATTGATTGCACGTATCGCATCGGCTCACGGTGGGTACTCTGTATTTGCTGGCGTGGGAGAACGAACTCGCGAAGGGAACGATCTCTGGCTCGAAATGCAGGAAATGAAAATTGGTGATACCGGTCGTTCGGTGATCGAACAAACTTGCATGGTCTTTGGTCAGATGAACGAGCCACCTGGGGCACGTTTGCGTGTTGCCCTGTCCGCTTTGACGATGGCAGAATGGTTCCGCGATACGACTGGAACAGATACCCTGTTATTTGTCGATAATATTTTCCGTTTCTCACAAGCAGGAAGTGAAGTTTCCGCGTTATTGGGACGCATGCCTTCTGCGGTTGGTTATCAACCGACACTGGCGACAGAACTGGGGGCACTTCAGGAACGAATTACTTCTACCAAACGAGGGGCAATTACTTCGGTGCAGGCCGTTTATGTTCCTGCAGACGATCCAACCGATCCGGCTCCTGCGACCGCGTTCTATCACTTGGACTCCTTCATCTATCTGGAACGAAAGATTTCGGAAAAAGGAATTTATCCTGCGGTTGACCCACTTGCCTCATCAAGCCGAATTCTCGATCCGCAGTATGTGGGCGAACGTCATTACGCGATTGCACGAAAAGTGCAACAAATTTTGCAGCGTTACCGTGAGCTTCAGGATATCATCGCGATTCTCGGTGTTGAAGAATTGAGTGAAGAAGATAAACTGATCGTGCATCGAGCCCGTCGAATCGAACGATTCCTTTCCCAGCCGTTCTTGGTGGCTGAACCGTTTACCGGCAAGAAAGGTAAAATTACCTCGATGCAGGAAACGATCGAAAGTTTCGAACAAATTTGCGACGGCACTTGGGATCATCTCCCCGAACAAGCATTTTTGTACGTTGGAGGTGTTGAAGAAGCAGCCGAGCAAGCCAAAAAAATGCAAAAGTAAGTTGTGAGTTGTCATCGAATTAAGAAGTAGAATCTACCGAGGCGAAAATGATTGCTGCCAATGCAATACAGTTGACCGTTGTCACACCAGAAACCACGTTGCTTGACGAACAGGCGGCTGTGTTACGGTTTCCGCTGGAAGATGGTCAAATCGGAATTCTTCCCGGTCGCGCCCCGATGGTGGGACGCCTGGGGATTGGTGAATTGTTGGTGACGACTTCCAAAGGTTCTATCAGGTATTTCGTTGATGGCGGGTTCGTGCAGGTCAAAGGACAATCGGTTACGCTCCTTACCAATCAGGCAGGTAAGCTGGATGAGTTTTCTGTCGCTGATATCCAGAAAACATTCGATGAAGCGATCGAGCGGGAAGTAAAAACCCCAGCCGAGCAAGCCCACAAACAACACGACATCGACCGCAACCGCAAACTGCTGGAACTGCTTAAGAAGTAGGCCTTTTTGCTGGTGCTGACCTCGCATTGGAGCCACATTCATCCGGCTGTGCTGTTGCATTCTTGCATCATCTGTTTACAAATCGAATCATATTGCTTGCCTGAACAGGACCTGATGAAAGAACTGTTGACTCTTTCTTTACAGATATTCCCCCTGTTATCACGAGAAAAAGGCTTTGATTGCTTGCTTTCTATCTTTATGCAGGCAAAAACATTCCTGTTGGCATCTGATTTGTTAAGAAATTGATACAGCGAAGCAAACAGTGACACCAAGCTGCCTGCAAAGTACCGGGATAACGACTTCTTTGTTCCCTTTATTTTGCAAAGTTCGCCTTCGATTATCATCTGAATTAACAAGGCTGCCCCTATGATTGCACATGCCCTACGCGAGCAGAAATTTCTTCGTTCAACTCCTTCTGCGAATGTGGAAGGAAGCACCCTTTGTCGGTTGTTTTCAGAAATGTCAACCGCATTGAAGCATGGAGCAACGCTGCTGCTTGTCGGTGAAACCGGGACAGGAAAAACGTATCTGTCGCAATTGCTGTATCGAAATTTCAAAGCGACCGACAAACGTTTTCTCTGTTTTGATTGCAGTATTTTAACAGGCAAGCAGATTGAACAGCAGATGCTCTCTCAGCTAGAGCATCAGAAAGAAGATTCAACTTTGATGCTGATTCGGGAAATTGAATCTCTTTCCCGGTCTGAACAGTTACAGTTTCTCAATCGAATTAATGGAGAAAAAGGAGCGTTTTCTGAGGTCGATGGTGATCCTTCGTTTCAAACTCGGGCCATTATCAGTTGCCAACGCGATTTGTCAGCATCTGTTGAAGACGGAACTTTTCGTGCAGATCTTTACTATCGACTTAAAACACATCAATTTGAGATTCCCCCATTGCGAAATCGGCTTGATGAAATGGCTGGGTTGACTCGGCAGTTTGTGCGATGCTTCTGTCAGCAATTCAATAAACGTGTTGACCGCATCGATGATTCGTTGATGAATCGGCTTATGACTTACCAATGGCCGGGAAATATTCGTGAGTTGAAACATGTCATCGAGCGAGCTGTGATGTACTGCGACAACGGAATTCTCAGCGAAACAGATCTTCCGAATTCTTTGAAGATCGCCGAGCCACGCAGCGATTCTCTTACTGTTGATTCCCCTGAAGAGAATAACATCCAGCCGGTATCCTTTGATCCCAGACTCACGCTGGAAGACCAACTTGCCAATACTGAGCGAAAATTGATTGAGCAAGCATTGATTCACAACCAGCAATGCCGAACCGATGCGGCTCGCGAACTGGGCGTAAGCCGGGTCACTCTCTACAACAAAATGAAAAGACTCGGCCTTGAAACTCTGAAGCCGGTTGGGTAGTCGCTGTGCTGGGCTATTTTTTCATTTTCTGCTTTGCCGCCCGGGCGATCCATTTTTCGGGATCTTCCTCAAACGCCGCTTTACAACCAGAGCAGCAAACGTAATATGTCGTTCCCTTGTGGCTGACTGCAGTTGTTCCGAGTCCTCCAGAAATGATGCAGGTTTTTTTGCCGTAGCCTTCATCGATCAATGCGAAAGAAGTCCCTTCGCGCTGGGTCGAAACGGTATCGACACGAAAAAATCGATCATCGGAACCACGCTGGCGGTAATACTCCAGCAAGTAACGGTTATTGTTTTTCTGATTGAACACAAACCGCGTCGCTTTTTCTTGAACGGGATCGGTTTGTGTGAACTCCAGTTTGTAAGTACGCTGCGAAGTCTTGTCGTCCCCTTGAATATCTTCAATGGGTGCCGTGAATTTTCCCAGATATGTTTTGGCTTCCCCCTCGGTGTCGGTGAGCGTCAACTGATATTGATTGCTCTCTGGAAGGAATGTCATTCGAGCCTGGCGGTAGTAGGGACTTTTGCTGGAACTCATTACCAAAGCGGGCTGTTTGGGATTGGATCGAAAATCCCAAACCCAGTTGGTTTGATCAACCGCTTTGAATCCGCCGTAGGACTTTTTGGTGATGCCACGCCACGTGCCAAGCAGGATTTGCAGTTCTTTTAGATGCGAAATAATTTCCTCAGCTTCAGACGAGGCTACTTTCGAGGAGTTTTTTTGATGAGAAGTAGAGGATGCAGCAGGCTTCGAAGAATTACCGCCGAAGGTGATGACGGGAAGTTTTTCTTCAGATGCTTTTTTCTGTTCAGGAACAGTCTTCGCAGGTCGGTTTGTCATTTCGGCTGGTTCTGAAACGACGTTTTTCTCCGGTTTCTTTTCAGTAACCGTTTCGGCTGGAGGCTTCGATGGTGAGCAGCCTGCTAGCAATGAAAGAAAAATGCACAGCGCAATGGGAATTGAATATTTGAGGGAAATTGACATCGCGAAAGCTACCTTGAAAAGGAAGACGAGCTACGGTTGATTCCGCAGAGTGTAGCATTTCAGTTGCTTTTCGTCACGAATAAACAGTTTGCCTTCAGAAAAAGCAGGAAGGGCGCGAACTGTCGAATCGGTTAATTGTACTCTGTTTTTTTCCTGGTAACTTTGTGATGTCGCGTTTGCAATGACTAACTCGCCATTCGTTTTTATGATGAGTAAATCCGAACCGACTTTGATTATTGAAGCGTATCCAAACTCTGTTTCCCGCCAATGCTCTTTACCCGTGGCTGGGTCGAAACAGACCAGGTCACTCGGTCCGCCACCGTCTTGCCGGCCATCAACGCCGATAAGGGAATTGCCAACTTGAATGGGAGTTGTGTATTGAGAAGCGAGCGGCTTGAGTCCCTCGCGAATGACGGTTAGTTTATCGGGTTCAATTTTTGCCCAGACATTGCCAATGCCGTAACTGGCTGTCAGAAAAAGATGCTCGCCAAGAATCACAGGATTCGCCCCGTTCACCGTTGGGCCGCGTTGACCAAAGTGGAACGAAAATTGTTCTGCCCCTGTTAATGGATGCAAACCAACGGTCTGTTCACGAGTCACAAAAACGACAAGTGGCTTGCCGCGATAAGTTGTTAAAACGGGCGAAGAATAACTCGGCTTCCAGGCTCCGTTTTCCCAGACGGTTTTCCCTGTTCGCAAGTCAAAAGCAACAACACCTGCATCCTGCCTGAATCCCCCGACATTGACCAACACCAGGTTTTCATAGACAATTGGCGAACTGCCCGCTCCGAAATAACCGGCATCAGCTTTGAAATCTTCGTGCGTTTCTCGTGACCAGTTTACTTTTCCCGATTGAAGATTCAAACAGTGTAGCCCGCCCGAAGCTCCGAAAACGATCACGCGATTATCTGAAATGGCGGGGACGCAAAGCGGTCCGTTATCGGGGACAATCCGAGCAACATACGTTGTCTTAAAAGCTTGCTCCCATTTTTTCTTGCCAGA
>JAJRTM010000834.1 GCA_024278285.1 Planctomycetota bacterium | reverse complement strand
CCCCAGTCATCTTTGCTTTGTCCAGTGAATGGGCATTCCTTCGGCGATTCAGAAGAATAATTTTGAGGTGTTGTTCGAATTCAAGTTCCATTGTGGAGTTTCTAGTGTTATTCTATATATTGTGTAGACAAGAATAGATGTCACCCAAACTCAATGAGGAGTTTACTGCAAATGGCCGAGACCTTAGAACAACAAAGTAATGTGCGTTGGCTCCGATGCCGGCTTGATAAAGGCATGTTTAGTGACGAAATTGCCGTCACCTATCCTCCAACCGGAAATCTAAGAAAATCTGTATTTGTTCCTCGAACAGTAGTCAAAGGAGATCCTGGATCGAAAGGCAAAGTTCAAGTCGCTATTTTACAGCGTGGCGATAAAGTATTCGCGTTGTTGCCAAGCTCGCAGAAAGAGCTTGTCGAAGTTTATCACTCTGATATCTCTGATATCTCTGATAGCGCGTAATGAGACTTATCTGATGATTCTATCAAACACTGCTATTCACGAGGCACTCGCGAACGGGAGTTTGGTTATCGAACCCCGTCCCATGCCAAGAGATCCCTCTGAGGGCGACAATTGTCCCTACAAAACGACATCTATTGACCTTCGACTTTCCAGCGAAATATCTTACTTTGATGAAGGACTTTCCCTCAGTATTAATTTACGAGATGGTGGCTTTGCGAAACTCTTCGGAAATAATTCCGCCCAAAGAACGATAACAGAGGAGCAACCGTTTTCATTAAAGCCAGGAAAGCTTGTTTTGGGAAGAACGCTGGAGCAAGTCACATTTCCTCTGATCAATGGGCAATGCCTGGCAGCAAGAGTTGAAGGTAAAAGTTCTTACGCACGTTGTGGCCTGCTCGTCCATTTTACAGCCCCCACAATTCACGCAGGCTTTTCAGGGACAATCACACTTGAGTTAATTAATCTTGGCCCCTACGAAATTATGCTGTACCCAAAGACGCCAATCTGTCAGTTAATTATTGAAACAGTAGCAGGAATTCCAGTGCGAAATGATGGTCAATTCCAAGGGCAGTCACAGGCGGGCGGAAACACATAGCACAAGAATTCCCCCACATCTTGGCAACAATATTAGAAATAAGCTCTTTCAACGTGATATACGCGTTATTTACGTTCATCGCTTACGAACATTTCAATACCCCTTTTGGGGTGGCCTGGTAAATTTCTTAAGTTGTTGCCAGTTGCACTGTTGCGTCTTGGCTCTTGATTTCACGGTGTGTGCCACGGCTCTGTGAGCCGTGCAAACTGAAAATCAAGCTTGATTTTAACAAGATATTCTCACTCCAACGCAACACGGCTCACAGAGCCGTGGCACACGAAACCGTAATTTCTCGCAACAGTTTCTCAACACGAAAATCCCCTAACTTCCCATTTTCTGGGTTATTTACCAGCCCACTCTTTGGGTGTGGCGTACCAGCCACGCGGGATTATTATCGCAGTACAAATAACACAGGACAGTACCTGTTTCAGCTCGCTTAATACGATAAATAAATTGCAGCCGAATTGTACTTGCAGGCTGATTTCCTCGGGGGATATTGCTTCCGCCTGCCCGTGCTGTGCGGGTTATGCGGGATGATCCACGGTAGAGGGTTATAACTGGATTAAGTGGTGTAGAGATCGCGCCTGTTTTGCAACACCGGGATGAGCGAGTCAGTCCAGTTATGAGGAATCGGTTGAGCCAAACTGTTCTGGCGGCTGTTTGTTCTGCGGATTGATTATCTCCAGAAATACTTCCCAGCCGATTTGACTTTTACCAAATCCTTATTTCCTCTTGCGGGGAAATAAAGACTCAGGGATGAGACGTCGTAGCGAAGCAGGGTGAATGATGCTTGCTACTTAATGCCGGTGGATGCGGCGAAGTTCGATAGAACGAAACAAATCGGTTCGCCCCGATCAACTTCCCTGAAGAGGTTCCCCATGAGTAAGACAACAGCATTATTTCTTTCGAGCCTTTTTTTCCTCACCGGCGTTATTCTCGGATTGAATGGTCGTGATTCAGGCATGCGTAGCTCTGCCCATGCAGAGCATATCAATGCGAGCGCAGTCGATCAGGTTTATCGTCAACTGGCAGGCGGGAAAACTTCACTCGCCGACGGAAGTCAACTTCTCTCGCGTATCTCACAAATAGCAACTCCCAGCGTTGTGCATATTCAAAGTGAACGCCGAACCGCGACTTCCGGATTGATAGAAGAAACCGGGTCGGGGGTTGTCATGATGAGTCCAAAATCAAAGATGCCATTTGTCGTCACCAACAGGCACGTTGTCGCAGGAGCAGACTTGCACGATATTTCCATCCGGTTGCATGATGGACGAACCATTAACCCGATTGATGTCAGAATGGATGAAAAATCTGATCTCGCCGTGTTGATGCTCAACGAATCTCGTGTTCAACCGGGACGCTGGGGAGACAGCGATACGGTCCATATTGGTCACATGGTGCTTGCGATGGGAAGCCCGTTCGGTTTGAGCCAGTCTGTTACGTTTGGCATTATCAGTGCCAAGGGGCGACGTTCGTTACGGCTTGGCGATGCAAACGGAGTCATCAACCAGGATTTCCTTCAAACCGATGCCGCGATCAATCCGGGAAACAGCGGCGGTCCGTTAATCGACATGAATGGTCGTGTCATCGGCATTAACACCGCAATTGCATCCAACAGCGGAGGCAACGAAGGTATCGGGTTCAGTATCCCCAGTAATCTGGTCCGATATATTGCAGAACAACTTGTCGCACACAAGACCGTTCGCAGAGCTTATCTGGGCGTCAAACTGGATCCCGATTTTGATCGCGAAACCGCTCGGAAACTGGGGTTGGACCGTGTTCGTGGTGCCCGTGTTGTTGAAGTTTACAAGCAGACTCCCGCTTCGCGTTCCGGCCTGCACGTTGAAGATGTCATCCTCTACTTCGGCGGTGTCGAAATTCAGGACGAAAATCATTTGATCAACATCGTTTCGCTGACGGCTGTCAACACAACAGTCAAAACGATCATCCTGCGTAACGGAAGAAGGCAGACACTACCCGTCACGTTAGGAGACCGCAGCGACCTTGAACGACGCAGCGAAGCCCCGCTGCATAAAAAGTGGCTCGGAAAATAATCCTTCGACAGTCGCAGCCCCGGATTAAAATCCGGGGCGATTTGCCTCTGTCCTTCCGGGACTGATGACTCACCTTTGTCTCAAACCAATTGCTACATGGCGACTACCCATCTGGATGACGTCGTCGCAAGAAGCCAGGAATGTGGATTCCTTATGCCAGTCAACTCGCCGCACAGAAGCACCTTGGTTATCAATTTGTCTGACTCTACCGGATTCTATGTGCCGGTTTGAGTGAGCAATAATCGCTTTGCATCAAGCTGGCAATTACTGTCGAGTTTTACTTTTTTTTGGCTGAAGGCCTCTTTTACCATAGCCTGGGGCATCGCCCCAGGAAAAAGGATCAGATTCACTTATTGGCTGAAAGCCATGTTCAATGCTTTTGTTTATGGCTTTCAGCCAAAGGGGCTTATTTTGATCTCTTCCTGGGGCGATGCCCCAGGCTATGATGAGATTGGCCTTCAGCCAATAAAAAACGGCTTGAAATTACTGGCACATGGAATCCGGTAGAGTCAGGAATTTGTGAGTCTAACGATGATTGAAACCGTATTCTCGGACTTCTTGTTGCTTTGCAACTCAGACGCGATGCGTCTGAGCCATCCCTGTTTTTTATTTGATGCAAGAACTTGACTCAAACAGAACAACTTGGCCCCTATAAAATAGCTAAGGCGACTACGTGCAAGCTTTAATTTGCGTTGGCGGTTCTTTCGGGAGGATGAATTTGCATTGTCGCTCGCAAGCCAGGGAGTAATAGACCATCCGGGTTTTCAACTTCTGCCCAGACCCGCACCTTTTGAGCAACGGCTGAGGCAGCCCCGTCGATAAACCGAATTGTTCCATTGAACGTTGCATTGTTTATCTGGGCAGATATCGCAGGGTCTTCCAGCCGAACGACAACCGGGTCTCCAATTTTTATTTTGAAGGCATCGACGACTTCAATGTTTCCGATCACTTTCAGGATTTTGAAATTGGTGATCTCCATAATTTCGCTTCCCTGCTGGACTGATTCTCCCGAATTCAGCAGTCGGCGGGTGACCATTCCGTCAATCGGGCTGATAATCAAGTGTTCTTCGAGTCGCTCTTGGGCCTCTGCCAATTGCAATTTGCGAACTTCCAATTCATTTTTCGCCTGTTCAATTTGAAGCTCTGTTTGTTCTGCCGACAGT
>JAJRTM010000833.1 GCA_024278285.1 Planctomycetota bacterium | reverse complement strand
GTTCCGCACTCTCGCCGGGATTGAATCGGATGGGATTGGATATTCAAAAATCATCATCAACCCCACTCCTCCCTCCCCCGGCAGCAACGCCCAACACAAGCCAATCGACTGGGTGAAAGCATCGTATGATTCCATTCAAGGGGAAATTATCAGTCAATGGAAAGTTGATGGAAACGCTTTTTATCTCGATGTGACAATTCCAGCAAACACAACAGCAACCGTGTTTATCCCTGCATCAAAAGTAGAGGATATTACAGAAAGTGATAAGCCATTGGGGCAGGTGAAGTTTATCAAACCACTTCGTGTTGAAAATGGTCGCGTCGTTCTGCAGATTGAAGCAGGAGAGTACCGCTTCAAATCAACTCGCGGTATTGTTCCTGCCAAGATTGCATTCAATACATTCAAACCAGCAGATCAGTCAATCAATCCGGAAAATATCGATTTGACCAAAGCACGCAAATTAATCGATTGGAATTTCAATAACAAGGAAGATATCGCAAAGTGGACGGGGCGAAATAATCTTAACATCGAAGATCGTGACGGCAAGGTCTTCCTTGTGGCAACCGGTGCTGATCCACAGCTATCGATCCAGCTTGCCAAACCACTTTCCGGTTCGTTGGCAATTGAAATAAAAGGGCGACCGGAAAAAGGAGCCACGCCTCAATTCTTCTGGGCGTCGCCAACAAGCGGCATCAGCGGTTCTCGACAGACTTCGAGAAATCTCAATCCGGCTGATGAAATCAATGCGTACCTGTTCCGCATCGGCGACGACCAACCATTACAAAAACTACGATTCGATCCATTTTCCGGTAAAGGCGAAATGCAAATTGAATCAATTACGATTTACCAAATAGAGAAATAGTCCCGATCCAGGCAGTGAGCGGATCGCTGCCAATCCCATGATGAGCCAATAGCTTTCTCACAACCAATGATGCACTTTCTTCAACAGTGCATAGAAACAATCTGCGACTAAGCCAGCGAATGAGCTGTTAAATAACCCGGAAGATGGGAGGGTTGAGTCGCTTTTGTCTTGAGAAACTGTTGCGAAAATAACGGTCTCGAGTGCCACGGCTCTGTGAGCCGTGATGCGTTAAAGTGACTGTTTTCGCAAAAGGTTGCTTGAAATCCCGCTCGCACGGCTCACAGAGCCGTGGCACTCAACGGGCAATTAGGAACCTGAATGTAAACATATAAGGTCTTGATTGTCGTGTAATAAAATGTTATAACTCATGAACAGGTACGTCTCTGCTTGATAAATAGCGTGAGCAGGCGACTTCGAAGTGTTATCAATGTTGGTGAGGAACAGGATAATGAACGTAAAATTTCCCGGAGTTGTACGGATACTTATTTGTTTTTTCCTGATGGTTACCTTGGGGCAGAATTTGCGAGGTGAGGTTCCTGTTCAAAAAATCAAACAGGCTCCCGGTTCGGGGAAGTTGCTAAAAGTATTGCTGGATGGTCCGCTGAGCGAGGTTGATGATGTTGTATTTGCGATGCGGGTTTCGATGAATGACCACTGGTATGTCAGCTTCGGGTATTATTGCAACGAGCCGGACAAAATGGGATTTGGCGAGGGAGGAAAATTGTGCCGTTTGAATCTTCGCACGAAAAAAATGAGTGTGATATTGGATGATCCCCAAGGTGGGATTCGTGATCCGCAAGTTCATTACGATGGCAAGAAAATTTTGTTTTCCTACCGCAAGGGAGGAACCGCAAATTTTCATTTGTATGAAATCAACATTGATGGCAGCGGCTTAACGCAACTGACCGATGGTTCGGATGACGATATTGAACCGACGTACCTGCCCAGTGGCAGTATCATGTTTTGCTCCAGTCGTTGTCGGCGGGTCGTGAACTGCTGGCTCAGTCGGGTTGCAACGCTTTATCGCTGTGATGGTGACGGGAAGAATATCCGTGTCGTTTCCAGCAACAACGATCATGACAACACACCCTGGATGTTGCCGGACGGACGCATTTTGTATATGCGATGGGAATATGTAGATCGCAGTCAGGTGCATTTTCATCATCTGTGGACGGTTAATCCCGATGGCACCTCTCAGATGGTTTACTACGGCAACGAACATGGTGGCGTGGCGATGTTGGATGCAAAACCTATCGCGGGGACGAACAAAGTGGTTGCTTCATTTTCTCCCGGTCACGGGCGGGCAGAGCACATGGGGTATGTGACGACTGTTGATCCCAGTGCTGGCCCCGATGTGCAAACCACAACCAGGCGAGTCAGCGATCAACTTTTTCGTGACCCTTATGCGATCACCGAAAACTGTTTTCTGGTTGCTGACCCCAAAGGTTTGTATGTGATGGACGGACAGGGAAACACCGAATTGATCTACGAGTCTGGTAAAGAGAAAGGTTCACTCGAATGCCACGAGCCACGCCCGCTCGTGGGTCGTCCTCGCGAACGGGTACTCCCTTCACGAGTTGATCTTGCAGAAAAAACCGGGCAACTTATACTGGCTGATATTTATCACAGTCGCAGTATGGAGGGCGTGAAGCGCGGAGAAGTGAAAAAGCTGCTCATCCTGGAACAGCTTGCCAAGCCGGTCAACTTTTCGGGGGGACAGGATCCTTTGAGTATCGGCGGCACATTCACGTTGGCGAGAATCCTGGGAACTGTTCCTGTCGAGGAAGATGGTTCGGCCTATATGGAATTGCCAGCGATGCGTTCGTTGTTCCTTGTTGCGTTGGATGAAAATGATTTATCAATCAAACGGATGCAAAGTTTTGTGACCCTCCAGCCGGGCGAGAAAACCAGTTGTGTCGGCTGCCATGAACAGCGCTCTCATACGCCTCGGTATCAGCCGGGTTTGATGGCTCTAAAACACTTGCCCAGCAAGATAGAACCGATTCCCGATGTCCCCAATCTGCTCGACTATCCCCGGGATATTCAACCAATTCTTGACCAACACTGTGTTGCCTGCCACAATTCTGATAGTTGGGAGGGACAGGTCGATTTAACAGGCGACCACACACCAGTTTTCTCGGTCAGCTATTGGACCATGATCAAACGAGGTCTTATTGCAGATGGTCGCAATAAGCCGTACTCGAAGCAGGCGCCCCGCTCAATCGGCAGCGCTGCCAGTCGGCTGATGAAGTTGATCGACGGGACACATTACGGGGCAACTCTTTCGCAGCGTCAGAAGAAAATTGTACGACTTTGGATTGAAACAAGCGCAACATATCCGGGAACATACGCAGCACTTGGTAGTGGTGTTTCTCCTGTTGAACTTCCACTCGAACCAATGAGAAATCGTTGCGGCAGTTGCCATTCAGTCAAGCCAATCGAGCGACCTCACAGGCACTATGTTAATTTTCATCTTCATTTCGGGCCGTTAAAAGGGGGTATCCCGGAGTACCTCTCCAGTGCGCCGTGGCAACACCCGATGGTCCCACAGTCGCGGTGTAACTTAACACATCCTGAAAAATCGATCCTGCTGCGGGCTCCTCTTGCAAAGGATGCAGGCGGTCTTGGACTTTGTAAAGGAGATGTTTTCGCCAGCACCAGTGACCCGGATTACCAGACAATACTGCGCACAATTATTACTGCTGCTAAACAGTTGGAGAAAAATAAACGATTTGACATGCCCGGCTTCCGACCGAATAAACATTACATTCGCGAGATGCAGCGATTCGGAGCGTTACCGAAAAACCTTTCGCCAGCCGATCCGATAGACATCTACGCAACGGACAATATCTACTGGAAGTCGTTCTGGTATCAAGCAAAAGAGAGTAATAACTGATCAACAACTTTCTCAAACTACAAACTACAGAGTATCGCGAACCGGACCATTCAATGCGTCCAGATCGATTAGCCACGCAGCTCAGACCAGAAATGGATAGCAGTCCGCTCAGGAATTCCGATAGTTGAAATTGTCATCTGGGTGATACAGACCCGTGTCAGCCTCAATCTTTTCAAATGCCACCTCGTGCAGCCACCGTTGAACCTTACTGATTCTGTAACTGACGATTTTTACAGTGAATCCTGAGCCTTGCCAAACAACCTCCGCAATCGCCACCAACAGGCTTTGTTGTTCAGAATCCTGAGGGGCTCTTCAAAAAACAGAAAAAAACAAATCTTACCTACAAATTCTTCGCAGGAACCAATTAAAGTAAGGTCCGCTATTGCGGACCACGCTGGTCATTCGACGCCTCCTTTTCAAATGTGGTCCGCAATAGCGGACCCTACGGCGACTCCGGTACAATCAATTCCAATGCGTGCGGCAGGATTTTGAACTCCAATGGTGTTTCGCCGAGTGGATCACCATCGGCTTGAATTGTAACTGGTTTATCTGATTCAATTCTTAATGAATCGGTCTGAAAGCGTTCGACCAATGGAGATTCGATTTTTGATGTCAGGATGCCTCGCAGGAAATTCAAGGTCATGTTCCAACGGCTGGCAGATTTGAAAAGGCAGACATCGAACAAGCCGTTGTTTTCAATTGCATCGGGACAGAGGGAAAGATTTAACGCATAACGAGGCAGATTCGCAATAACAACCATTTCGCAAATTCGTGGCGATGAACTTTCACTGGTGAAAACGCGAAGTGGTTCGCATCGATTGAGCCAAAGTCTCTTCAGGATCGGGCCAATGTAATTTAACTTGGTAATATGCCCGGTTCTTTTACGGTGAACCTGCTCAATGATTTCTGCATCAAAACCGCAACTGGCCATTACTGCAAAGCGATGCGAACCGGCTTGCCCAAGATCGATTGTTTTTGAATACCCGCGAGCAATAATCTGAGCGGCTTTACTTCCATCTTTAGGGATACCAAACTGTTTGGCAAGCAGGTTTTCGTTTCCCATCGGCAGTATGGCAAGTGGGAATCCGGGATGACGGTTGATCAAATCATCAACGGTCCCATCACCGCCTGCTGCGACGATACATTTGAGCTTTTGACGAAATTTCTCTGATTGAAGTTGCTCTGCAAACTGTTCTCGATCCGTAAAAAGTAGCGGTTCAATTCCCAGGTTTTTCAAACCATCCACAAGTTTTTCCAACTGAGCAGCCCGAATCCCAGAACCCGATCTGGGATTACGTTGGATTGCAACAGTGGTCGCAAAATCAGACAAGACATTTTCCTTTTAATACGATTTCGGTTTTATCAATCTCATGCTGGTGAATCTATACTGCACAAGCTCAAGAATGTTGCAATCGTTTAACGGCAAGCCGATCGCGACTGCGTAAGTGGGCTGGACAATAAAGGCATACTTATTTAACGACAGGTAGATCGTGATATTGGAACTCTTAAGTAAAGCATACCTGCCTACGCAGTCGCGATCAGCTTGCCGTTAAACGAATTCAGAATCTATTGGGCGCAAACTTGTAAAATATAAGCTGAAGATGCGATTGTTATTGTTTTACCGAGGGTTAACACCCTCGGCTCGCTTGGAGCGATTCAAAAGAACATTTCGAGAATGTCTTTTCCCTTCACGTACACAACCCAGCCGCCGGAAATGAAGAAGCCGATGCAGGAGAGGATCAAAAAGAAATCGAAGATGATCGATGGTTTGAGTCGTTTATCGGTTTGCCAGAATCGGAAAAAGATCGCACCAATCCCCAGCATCGGTAATAAGATTCCCTGCATGATGCCTGCCCATAGAACTGCGACATCTGGTTTCATGTTGGTGCAAAACAGAAACAGACAAATTGAAGGCAACACGATTCCGAGAATTGAAATGGATCGGTTATGTGCTTTCTGATCGCCTCGTTTAATCCAGCCCAGAATTTTGAACAAGTCGGTATAAACTCTGGTATGCCCTGCGTTGGCAACCAGAAAAGTGGAATACAGAACCGCGATCGCTCCAATCAAAAACATCCAGCGGGCGTATTCGCCGAAGACAGGCACATACGCTTCTGCCAGTGTGCTTGTCATTCGCATCCCTTCCGGATCGCGACCGTAACGGTGCAAAACGGAAACGCCAACCAGATAAAATGCGACCGTTGCGGTTGTGTAGACGATCATCGAAAGAAAAACATCGTAGTGCATCACTCGCAGCCAGCCCTTGGCGCGGCGTAACCAGTCTTCGGTATCACGATGCGGTCCGGTATGGACAGCGTACCCTTTTTCCAGGCACCAGTAAGGATACGCAACCAGTTCGGATGCCCCAACGCCAATAATCCCAAAGGTCGCGAGCGCTGTTGCGAGCGGTCGAATTCCTTCTTGCGCCGAAGGGAAACCGAACGAAAGTCCTTTCAGTATTTCATCAAAACTGATGTGCCATTCTTGTGTTGTTTGTAGTGAGATAAAGTTGCCGATGGTGATGAATGTGAAAAGAACCACAAGCACGGTCGTGAAGTTTTGCAGGATGGAATATCGCCCATTCACCAGCAGGCAAATCGTAATTAATGTTGCAGCAAAGGCCCAGTATTTGTCGTCGTAGGTGTAGGGATCGACCAGTTTCTCTCCGTTTTGAACAGATTGAACTGCCTGTTCTCCCCGTTTTTCAAGCCGCGTTAGTTTTTCACGCAGCAGTTTCCCTCCCTGAATGATGCGTTGCTTTTCGCTTTCGGAAAGGTTGGTGAATTTTTCGGTCTGCTTTTCGCGTTCTGTTTCCCAATCGAGCAGCCAGGCGATTTCCTTGTGTGAGGGGATTTGAATCGCTTCGCGGTAGTCGCCGGTTAAAGGCATCGCGATGGCAGCGGCTTGCCCGACGCCGCCCACAATCCCGCCTAGTTGAGCAATACTGAAAAGCATCATCAATAACCAGAACCAGAGAATCCAGTTCAGTTGCAGGAACCGACCAGGGATTTGATTGAGTGCCTGCAGCGCCGTCTTCCCGTGAGTGATGGTATGCCGACCGAGTTCAATCTGCACAAAAACCTTAATCACACAACCCAATATAATAATCCAAAGTAGCGATATTCCCGCTTGTGCGCCTGTTTTAGTTGTCGCAATCAATTCGCCCGAACCGACAATGCTCCCTGCAATAATAAGTCCGGGGCCTAACTGCCGCAGCGTATTCAAAAGAGATTTCGGCGCTTCGCGAACTTCGTTTTCAAGACGAGTGTCGATTGGTTGATCTGGCTTAGAAGTATTCATTGATGTATCCAGCTACCCACATTAAATAGCGGGTGATGGTTCTAAGGAAATAATATCAATAGCGGTTGATGTACGTGCTTATAACCGGATAGAATCAGAAACGCAAACGCTTCTGCTGG
>JAJRTM010000832.1 GCA_024278285.1 Planctomycetota bacterium | reverse complement strand
GTTGCTTCTGTCGTTGCTTCTGTCGTTGCTTCTGTCGTTGCTTCTGTCGTTGCTTCTGTCGTTGCTTCTGTCGTTGCTTCTGTCGTTGCTTCTGTCGTTGCTTCTGTCGTTGCTTCTGTCGTTGCTTCTGCTGGAGCAGAAGCAACGACTGTAGTCTCAGAAGACTTCACCGGTTCTACAACTTCTTTTTTGACTGATTGATGTCTGCCAACTGCTCGACCGGCTGCCTTTGCTGCTTTTTCTTCTTCTTCGATACGCAGGCTTTCTACATCAGCGTATTCTGCGATCTCTTCATACTGCTCCATCGTAAAATCACTCAGTTCGATCAAGTGTTCCGGCTCGATCACGGAGAGATCATCAAAGCTGAAGAAACCTTGCGAAACCAGCGACTCGGCTAAGTCTTCGGTCACGTGTGGCACATCGCAGAACATAACAACAGATCGTTCGAGCTGTTCGTCCAGTTCGTCCCGTGTCATCACTTCGATATCCCAGCCAACAAGCTTGGAAGCCAGGCGGACATTCTGCCCTTTTTTCCCAATTGCCAACGAAAGTTGATCGTCTCGCACAAGAACAATCACCCGCCCGAGCATCGGACACAAAATGACGTCTTCAACTTCAGCGGGCTGTAAAGCATTGGGGATAAGGATTTGCAGCGAATCGTTCCAGCGAACAATATCGATTCTTTCGCCACCCAGTTCATCAACAATGGTTCGAATTCTTGCTCCCCGAACACCAACACAAGCCCCGACGGCATCAACACTGTTATCGTAGCAGGAAACCGCAACTTTCGAACGATATCCTGCCTCACGAGCCAGCGAGCGGACTTCGATCACATTTTCCGAAACTTCCGGAATTTCAATTTCAAAAAGTTGCCTGACAAAATCGGTATGAATTCTTGAAAGGATGATTTTCAGCCGGCTTCCAGATTTTCGTACATCCAAAATAATCGCACGAATTCTCTCATTCACACGATGACTTTCACCCGGAATTTGTTCACTTCGCGGGAGAATGGCATCTACTTTCCCAAGAGAGATTGTCGCAACACCATATTCGAGACGCGTAATCGTTCCAGAAATTAGTTGACTTTTCTGTTCTATGTACTCCTCGTACAGGGCATCTCGTTCTGCTTCACGAATTTTCTGAATCATCACCTGCTTGGCAGTTTGGGCAGCAACACGTCCAAGAATATCCGGATCCAGCATTTCGCCGTTGTGCTGAACTTCAGGTTCACCAGATTCACGATTAATACTAACCGTCAGTTCATCATCGTCTCCGTAGTGTTTGCGCAAAGCGGTATAAATCGCCTGCTCGATTCCCTCGAACACGATCTCTTTATCGATACCCTTATCGCGATGGATTGCATCGACAATCCTGATGACTTCGGTTGCGTTCATATTGCTCCTTCCGAACTGGCTTGATCATTCTCATTCATGCCCGTTAATTGATGCCCCACCAGAAAAACCCAACTGGCTATTCACATCAACGACATCGCATTTTTCAGATCATGCCATACTTGTATCTATATCATAAAAAAAAGCGGGTACAAAATACCCACTTCCCTAAGAATTCAGAACCCATAGAAGACCCCCATCAACAGGGAACCGACCAAGATTGTTATTATACAGGCTTCAGCCCACATCCCATGCAATTACATGAGTGCCGCCTTTCTGCTGACTCGACTGAACTCGCCGAACGGGTGCTGAACCGCAACAATGTAAAAATCGATCACTATCATCCTATGCCTCGACCGTTTTTCATCTTGCTACACTCCGCATCGATCCAGCCTTCCAAAACCGTACGCCAACCTAAATAACCTGAACACTTCCCAGGGAAAATGGAAAGTGACTCAAACCAGCCTCAAACTCCATCAACAGGCCCATTTCAGGGAATGAACGTTGGAGAGAAACCAGATTATATACAAAAAACATCGATAAACAGAGAACTATCTCTACATATCGCCTAAACGAAGCAAGAGATTATCTCTCTATTGGCTGGGTGTCAAGAATGAGAATGCAACGAACTGTCTCGAATGTAAATTTCGTTGGAAAATAAGCAAAAAAACGCCGACTCCAGACTTTTTACAAGCCAGCAGTGGTACTAAACGTATACCAATACGCAATTAGAGGCTTTTGCTTGTCCTGTTTCTTTAAGAACTCTATTCAATTGAATTGCACGTTGAGGGCGATCTCATTAGAGTTCACCACTTGGACTTAATAGTTACATGCACAGAACTGACAAATATTAAAGAGTTCCTATTTCTTATTGCCGTCGGATGGAACGATGCCTCGATTGACACAAGCAGATTTAAGCAATCTGAATCATAATTTTGAAGAGCGGACTCCACAGGAGTTAATTCAGTGGGCGCATGCTACGTTCGGGGAGCGAGTTTGCACCATCTCTGCCATGCAGGAAGCGGGAAACGCTGTTTGTTACATGATTTCTCAACTGAAATTGCCGATTCCGGTGCTGTTTGTCGATACCGGAGTGATGTTTCAGGAAACGCTGCAAACACGAGATCGCCTGATTGAAGAATACGGTTTGAACGTCATCACTTTAACTCCAGAACAGACAATGGAACAGCAAACCGAAAAACTGGGAGTGCTTTACCTTTCTCCCGAAGGGCAGGCGGAGTGCTGTCGGCTCAGAAAAGTGGAACCACTTCACGCGGTCGCTCCGCAGTACGATGGGGTTATCAGCAGCTTACGGCGTTCCGATGGTGGGCAACGGGCAAATAATCCGATCCTCAGCATCGATAAAAAAATGAATACTGTCCGTGTCAATCCGCTCGCCAATATTTCAGATGAGCAATTGCATCAGTATATTGAAGAAAACCAGGTGATTACCAATCCGCTTCACAAACAGGGCTTTGCAACCATCGGCTGCAACCGCTGCACGACTCCAGTGATGGAGGGCGAGCCCAAACGTGCAGGTCGCTGGCGGCATTTAGGCCCCTGGTCGGTTTATTGCGGTATCAACCCGTCAGATTCTCAGGATCCGATGCACGAATACATTGAAATAACTCAGGATTTACGGGATCGAATTCTGGGAATTGAAACCGACTTTATGATCTGATTTATGTACCGCCATTGGGTAGGGTCCGCTATTGCGGACCACCGCACAAAGTAGGGGGATCCACCTTCCATCGGGGTCCGCGGGTAGCGCACCCTACGCCATCACTGAATAGTTACGATTGTTGGAATATTGCGTAAATCGCAAAGAAATTAACCTTTGATAATATTGGAACGAGTAAAGAACAATGAGTAAAAATTACCGTGAAGAAGTCGATGCCGCCGTGGCTGATGTGGATTTTGATAAGAACAACTATCAAATCGAATTTGAAACAACGCTCGGAACTATTCTGCTTGACTTATGGCCGGATGTCGCACCGGGGCATGTCAATAATGTTTTTGGTTTGACAAAAGTCGGCTTTTACGATGGCGTCATTGCTCATCGTATAATTCCTGATTTTGTTGTGCAAATCGGCTGTCCACAGGGAACCGGAACAGGCGGCCCCGGCTACACCATCGATGCTGAATTCAGCGATAAACTGCACGAAGCAGGCGTCCTTTCGATGGCTCGTACGAACGACCCGAACTCTGCTGGGTCACAATTCTTCATCTGCCTCGGGCGAGTGCCTCACCTGGATAATCAATACACTGTTTTCGGAAAAACAGCCAATCAGGAATCGCTCGATATTGTCCTGAAAATGGGAGGCGTTGATACCAACTCGCAAGATCGTCCACTGGAAGATGTCAAAGTTCTCTCTACCAAAGCCATTGTTACCCCTAAATAATCTGCTCGCCTAACCTAAAATCATCCCACTGAACTCCATTTCATCCTTGGATTTAGTGGGATTTTTTCATGGATATTGCCCGTAATGGTTTGGCACAAAAGGATTTGCGAACTAGGATAGATAAGAAGAATAGGGAGCATACGCGCCGATTGGCCTGCGATTTCCCAGCACGGCTGGTTCATTCTGATAGCCGTAACCAAAAACTACCTTTCTAAAAATTTGCGAGCCGTTCGTAAATTTT
>JAJRTM010000831.1 GCA_024278285.1 Planctomycetota bacterium | reverse complement strand
ATGGTAACTATTCAAGCCTTTCAAATAACAATCTGATCCGAGCCACCTCCTCTGAATTGTTACGTCAAATGAATCAACAAGAACCTCTTTTTTGTGCCTTGCGTAAATTTTCAAGCTACAGTTTATGCTACGATTGTCAAAACAAGCGTTTCTAGCAATGCCACCAGGAAGAAAAGGGTCATCTTCTGTCGTTTTGCTTCTGTAGAAGAATTTATCCGTGAAAATCTGTGCTCATCCGTGGCTTTTTCAAATCTTCAGCCATTAAAATAGAGGAAGAACCGAAAAGCCGTAGGCCTGCTCTGTTCTACTGGTCGGCTTCAAAGACAAATTGACCATCCACCATTGTTTTTTTGGGTCTGGTTTTTGAAATCGTATTTTCCGGACAGGTGAAAACATCTCGATTGAGAATCACAAGATCAGCCAGTTTTTCTATTTCGAGTGATCCTCTATTCGATTCATTGAACGATAGCCAGGCGGGGCTTGTGGTGAGGCAGCGTAGTGCTTCGATCCGACTGATACGCTGGTCTTTGCCGTAAATGTCGCCTTCGCGGTTTCGACGAGTCACCGCGACTTGCATCATCAGGAACGGATTGTACGCATTCATGGAACGATCCGGATCCAGTCCGATCATGTGGTCTCCTGCCATTGCCGTGGGGACACCGCCGCGAAGCCATTCACCAAGACCGATAAACCTCGCCGCCCAATCTTCACCATAAATTCCTGCAATCGCGGCTGAGTCTTTGAAGTAAAGCGAAGGCTGGGTATCAACACAGACTCCCAATCGATTTGCCCGTGCCACAGAATCTTTTGTTGGAAAGTAAGCATGCGTTAAAGTGAAACGATGCTTGGCGATTTCAGGATGCTCAGCATGAACCGCTTCAAGAGCATCCAGAATCGCATCGACTCCTGCATCACCCGTCGCATGGCAGCACCATTGCCAGCCGAGTTCGTCCGCTTCACGAAAAAGTTCACTCATCAGCGGGATGCTGTAATTGAGATCTCCTCGATAACTGGGGTCTCGATGACCATAAAAACGAAGTTGCTTTTCTGTGTAAGGTTGCTTCAGGTAAGTATTCCCCCAGTGGATGCCTCCATCGACGGTGATTTTAATCGGGCCAACTCGAACCCAGTCATCCCCATCGCCGGTTTTCATTCCCAGACGTTTCGTGTAAGAGGCGATATCGCTTGCAGAACGAAAACTGGAACGGAAAGTTTGTGTCATGCGAACAGTCAGTTTCCCTTCTGCCCGAAGTGCGCGGTAATGTTGAAAATCGTCGATGTTCCCTGCACGTTCAAAAATAGTGGTGATGCCCACCGCATTGTAATGTTGATGCACGCTGCGCAGTGCGGTTCGTAGTTGCTTGTTTGAATGTTTGGGCGGGGGCATCAATTGGCGTAAAAGAGAATTTGCCCCGGCGATTAATCGAACCTTTCCGCTGGCATCGCGAATAATTTCGCCTTGAAATTTGGGCTTGCCCTCTTCACCGACGCCAATCGTTTTCAATCCGAGTGAATTCAACGCCGACTTTCGGGCGGCAGTAAATATGACGGGATGAGTGGTGCATGCGACATCAAGTTCCGCAGTCGTTGGATGTCGGCGTTCCTTCAAGCGGGTAATATCGGTACGTGGAACTTTTATCCAGGAACCAGCAGGAACTTTTTTGGCTTGTAATCTGACCCAGTTTTGAACTTCTGCGATGCTCAATAATTCAACGTAAGGTTGGTCAAGCAAATTTCGCGCAACGCCAACCGCATGACAATGAGCCGCAATGATTCCGGGAATAACCATCTTCCCATTTAGTTTGATGACCCTGGTATCATCCGCGATGTATCGACTAACCTGCAGATCGCTGCCAACTTCCATGATGCGACCATTTTGAATCGCGATCGCGGTGACAATACAATTCTCTGCATCCATCGTAATAATCTTGCCGCCCAGCAAAACAATATCTGCAGAAAGTTTGAGATAAGGCTTTAACGCAGGAACCTTTTCAGAAAGTTCTTCAGCAACCAGACGAGAGATAACCGCTGCACCCCGGCGAGTAAAATGCGTGCGGTCTCTTGCAGAAGGATTGAAGTAACTGCTTTTTTTCTCGCCCAATTCGTTATGCAGTTTCACACTACCTGCATGCAAATCGATCACCGGCACCTGCTTTTCCTTACCAACAATAAGCATTGCTTCTGCGAAGGGGCGTAGCGAGGTGACAATTTTATTATCACGAAAATGCCTGCGGGTCATCGGCGTTATCAGAACGGGCTTCATCCCTGCACGTCGAGCTTCATCGATGTACCGCCGTAAATAATCACGAAAATCGGTCGCCGCATCTGTTGATTTTTCTTCGTTAAGATGGCTGTCGTTATGCCCGAACTGAATGAAAAGATAGTCTGCTTTCACTTGCAGTGCTTTTTCCCAATTTCCCCCCGTGATTAACGACTTGGTACTGCGTCCGGAAATTGCCCGGTTGATAATGGTAACTTGCTTGTTAAATCGCTGTGCAAATACTTGCCCCCATCCCGTTAAATCAGGGCGATCTTTAGGCGGATTTTTATAGGTCGCCATGGTCGAATCGCCAATCATCAAAATGCGGATCGGCGGCAAAGTTGCCTGCTTCTCTTGCGCAAGGCAAGCATTAAAGAACAGCAGGAATACTGCAAAACCAGCAAGCAGGCTTTTGATGAATTTCATGATGCTTTCTTGCTTATAGTAATGTAGGTTAGGCTGTGCCTGACGAAACTAAGGGCGGCTTTTAGGTTCGACTTCCAGAATTATTGATGTTCACAGCATCGAAGAAAAAAGAAAATATTTAACTTAGGATCGTTCGAACAATATCTGTCCCATCTTTGGATGGCCCAGACGCATCGCGTCTGGGTGACGCAGTCACAAGAAGTCTTATCAGACACTCTGCTCAGGCAATAGTTGCCCCTTCTTTTTTACCGTTTCATGCTTTTTCTTCGTCGGAAACCACATTCTTGGCTTCTTGTTGCGGTGCAACTCAGACGCGATGCGTCTGAGCCATCCCTGTAATGAAATGCAACAGAATTGTTCGAACGATCCTTACAATCAATGTCAGGCACAGCCTGACCTACTACTCGACTACGCAGCATATCATAGATAAGGTACTAATTGCAGGCAGTTGGAAATCCGATAGAAGCCTATGATGGAATGAGCCAGGTCATTTCATTAACGAGGCATTGCTTGCACCATCATATTCACTTTTTTTCAATAAGCAAAGCGGTCAAGTCATCTTTAGCTGCAATGCCTGCTCGATAAGCAATAATCGTTTGCTTTAACTCCTGCAAGATTTTCTGAGGAGCCTCTTGTCGATGCTGCTCGATACTCGTAATCAGTCTTTTGAGGCCGAACTGGTTGCCTTGCTGGTCGAATGATTCAACAACGCCGTCTGTATAAAGCAATAATCGATCTTCCGTTTTGAATGGGATTGTTTCGGATTCCCAGGTAAAATCAGCAGAGATTCCCAGCGGAAATCCAGGGACTTCAATTTCTTTGATCTGTTTTGCATCAACCAAGATAACAGGCGGATGTCCGGCGTTGATGTATTCGACTGAATCTTCGTGCAACGAAAAACGCAAAAAGGCAGCAGTGGCGAACATTCCCGATTCAATCACTTGTGAAAAATGGCGGTTCACAAATGCGACCAGTTCTGCAAGTGATGTCAACTGTTCAGCCGCAACGGCGATCAAACTTTTCAGCATCGCAGCAGCCAACGCAGCGGGGATTCCATGCCCGGCGACATCGAGCATGCAGACCACATTTGAACCATCCGGAAGCCTGACGACATCGTAAAAATCTCCTGCAACCATTTCTGCAGGATCGTAAACAACGGCTATT
>JAJRTM010000830.1 GCA_024278285.1 Planctomycetota bacterium | reverse complement strand
CTGTCTGGCTTGTCCAGCAGTGCGAATTACGGCTGACTTTCATCATTAAGCAGAGCCAACTTTAACGTCCTCTTCTGTTTTAATACGAAAAGTCTATCTCCGCGACCGCACTGCTGGGCAAGCCAGCAGTGGCACCCGGCGCAAGCGTCGTAAACTTTTTACGTTCGTAGCACATGGCGCGAGCATCTTATTGCTACGCAACGCACCCTGCACATATCACGGGTACTACGATTTTTCCTCTCACTGAACGCAATCCGGCGTGAAGATGGATGCAAACGCCACTCCACGGGAAAACAAAAACATTTTTATTTTCGTCAATCAGTTTTATTCTTGATTGGCGATACTCTTTCCTGCCTTTTATCGCAAATCTTAATCATCTTTAGTTGATGGTAAGAATGCGGTATTCCCCTTGAAAACAAGGGGAATAAGCCAGTATCGGCTTTGCTCGGACTGTTTCTGAATGTAATTCTTTCAAGCTGCGTCTGAGGAAATGAACCCCCTTGACCGTCACCGGAAATTTACATTACAACCCCAACCATCTTGGTGAGAGCAAACAAGTCAGGACGGCTTGCGGATCTCACCGGGAACCTTTCAAGACCCTTTCCAAGATCGCTTCCACCCGGAAGCAAAAACCTGAGAGTTGGGATTTTTGATTCTTAGAATCGTAGCCTGCTCTATCACCTCACACTGTATCAAACATTTCATTATTGCCCACGGTACAGTACTTCAAATTTCGACCCTACACAAACCAGTAACACTTTTCAAATTCAGGACTGTGCCCATGTCGTTTACACGATTCCGTCCCCTGGCGGCTGCCCTTATGTTGGCGGTTATTCCGTCAACTACCGGAATAGCCCAAGCACAATTGTTTGGAAGAAATCCCTGCAATACCTGTGCCCCTGCTCCTGCTCCGGTTCGACAGGTTGCTGCCTATAACCCATGCTCGGTTTGCAATCAACAACAGGTTGTTTACCGTTCTGTGCCTGTTACTCAATATAAACAAGTAACACAAATAGTACGTAAGCCGATTGTTGAAACAGCTTACGAAGATCGACAATCAACACAATACCGTACCGTTTACGAAAACAAAACAGCTCAAATCCCAACGGTCTCTTATCAAAATGTGACCGAATACCGAACGGTCACACGAGACATGGGACGCTGGGTCAGCTACCAGCAACCGGTGCAGAAAGTTTCTGCCTGTCAGTACGATAGCAAACCAGGTTTCCTCGGTGCGATGAACCGAACACGCCATACAATACGAACCGCTTTTACACCTAAAAATATTACACGCAGACAGTATTGCCCGAATGTCGTTTCGACTCAGGTTCCCTACACCAGGCAGGTTGCAATTCGCGGTTCAAAAACAGTGAATTACCAAGTCGCCCGGCTTGAACCTTACACGGTAACCAAGCGGGTTGCAGTACGAAGAATTCGCTATGAAGAGCAAAAAGTTGTCGCGATGGTGCCAACAACGATACATCGATCAGTACCGATCGGCACCCAAACAGCTTACGGTTTTGTCCCTTTCCAGGCTGGCGGACCGACCGTCACCGCAGAAGCTCCTGTGCCTGATCCAAACTTCACTAAAAGTGCAAAAGCACCAACCGAAGTTCCCAAGCGTACTGCTGAAAAACCAGAGACTCACAAAAAAGAAAAGACCAGTAAAAAACCAGGTAACTTCAATCCCTTTGGGATGCGTGAAAACGAAAAACCACATTCAGAACAGATTCAACCTGCTTCTTACGAGCAGACCGTTAACTTTACCCCTTCCCCGGCTTCCTCAGCCAAACCAACTGTTCCTTCGATGATTCGAACGAACGGCTGGCATGCTCGGACCATTCTGTCCGAAACTTCCCTCCTTACTTCTGGCCCAGCTCCCACTGGTCCATCCCTCCACGTGGCTAACGCCACGAATTAGTCCCCCCTTTGGACGTGTTCGTCCTGCCTGCTCGCTCCCTGTCCCCCCCCCCTCGCAAGCAGGACGGTAAGCACGTTCTTCCCCGCGGCACCGGATTCATTCCGGTGCCCTTTTTTTATGCGCTGATTTAAGTTGCTTCAAATTTGGTTTAATGTATCGACTCATGATTAAATTCAAGAGCAAGACAAGTGCCAATTGAATACCTGTTGCTACGAAAAAATCCAAAATGGCGAATCTTGTTTGAAGACTTAATAGAAGCCTGTATTACAAGAAGTAAAGCAATAGAAATTCTCAAGTCGAATAATAAAGAATGTCGAGCCGTTGTATTTGAAGCCATTCCAGTGGTGCATTATTACAAAACAGATGCAAACTTTGCATCATTTGCATATCAGCGTTTTTTTAGATCGAGCAATCGGACGTTGTCGATGCGGATATCTGCTGTTTGTGCTACCAGGAAAACGAGTCGTGATTTTTTTACATCCAGAACTGTTCCCGTCCCTGAAAAGATCTGATTATCGATGGAAGCGACCACGCGGTTGCCTCGCAAAACAATTTTCACATGATGCCAGTCGCCATCGATCACTGAGATCGCATGTTTGGCCAACGGTTCAATGCGATAGAAGGAATCATCAGCCAGTTGCTCCTTTGTTGGTGGAATCCGTTTGCCACCATTTTGATCTCGTGCTTTTTTCTGTTCTCTTTTTGAAGCCGTATCGCCACGGTCCTGCATCAGTTGTACCTGATTTTTCATGACCGCAAATCGTAACAGATGTGCCTGACCGCCAAATTGGCTATTGCCATCAATCAGGCAAAGAAAATATCCCGGCTTGGCGAATTTGAAATCGAAATCTAACGATAAATCGCGGCCCTCAATCGGAATGCCGAT
>JAJRTM010000829.1 GCA_024278285.1 Planctomycetota bacterium | reverse complement strand
TCAATATCTCCCTCGATACATGCCTGCACGCTGTCGTGAACCGCCAGTTCCACTTCTTCTGCGGGGGTCACAATAACTGATTCAACATAGTAAACCATTCCCGCTGCCAGGAATAATAAAAGACCGATTCCCCAATTCCGTTTCGTTTTCCCCTGCAAGCCCATTCCAAAAAAGATGGACCCCAACGCAACACAAGCCACGACAGTTGGCCACGGATTTTCAGCAAACCAGATCATGTTTTCCTCTTAGCCCAAGCAAGCAGGTAAGTTGTTGAATCCAACTTCGAAATGCAATGATATATTGGCATAAAAAAACGTGACACTCGCGGGATGGCCTGTCCGAAAACAGACCATCGATTCTTCAAGAGAAATCCGCGAGTGTCACACCGACATTATACCATCGGAAATTGTAAATCCCAGCGCAATCGACTAATTTGTACAATCTCGCGAACATTGACAGAGGGAACAGTCAAGCCAGCGCGTCTTCGAGTTCTTCGCCGTTTTGCATTGCTTCCCATTGTTCGGTATTGTAGTTGACTTCTCGCGCCTGGGAGCCGTTGTAGTCGCCGACGAGGCCGTCTTCTGCCATGTAATCGATTAAGCGCGCACCACGTCCGTAGCCGATGCCGAGTGCTCGTTGAAGCAGTGAGACAGAACCGCGACCTTCTCGAATGACCACTTCAATCGCCTGTTCGTAAAGTTCGTCGCGATCTTTAATCGCCTCCATTCCTCGCTGCGGTCCTTCGCTGGAATCGGCAGAAGTAACTTGTGAAATTTCTTCACAATAATCGGTTTCGTACTGACCGAGGAAATCGATAATGTCGTTCACTTCGTCATCGCTGACAAACGTCCCTTGTGCGCGGGAAACATTGCTTGTTCCCGGTGCAAGATAGAGCATGTCGCCGTTGCCGAGCAGGCGTTCTGCGCCCATTTCGTCCAACACAACACGGCTGTCGGTGCGACTGGCCACCTGGAAAGAAATTCTTGCAGGAAGGTTCGATTTGATCAAACCGGTAATGACATCAACCGTTGGTTTTTGCGTTGCGAGAACAAGGTGAATCCCGACGGCTCGTGATTTTTGAGCTAGGCGAATGATGTGACCTTCAACATCTTTTCCGGAAGTCATCATCATGTCTGCCATTTCGTCTGCGATAATCACAATGTACGGAATTTTTTCGGGAACGCGATCCGCTGCTGGTGAATCGGCTGCGATTCCCATTTTCTCAAGAACTTTTTCACGCCCTAATTTATTGAAGCCATCCAGATGCCGCACGCCTGCTTTGGAAAGTAGTTCGTAACGCTGTTCCATTTCTTCGACAGCCCATGCGAGAACCGCTTCCGCTTTTTTCATATCCGTAATAACCGGGTGCATCAAATGCGGAATTTTTGTGTAAGGAGAAAGTTCGACCATTTTCGGATCGATCATCAGCATCTTGACCTGCTCGGGAGAGCGTGTCATCAACAGCGACGAAATGAGCGTATTCAAACAGACTGATTTTCCGGTTCCGGTTCGTCCTGCAATCAATAAGTGAGGCATTTTTGCCAGATCGACTGTCATCGGATGTCCCGAAACATCTTTGCCCAGATACAGCGGCAGACGCATCTTGTCCGTCAATTCGGATTTTGTTTCAATCAATTCTTTTAATCGAACCATCACTCGTTTTTCGTTCGGAACTTCTACTCCAACCGTATTTTTGCCGGGAATCGACGAAACAATTCGAACCGCAGAAACCCGTAACGCAATCGCCAGGTCGTCTGCTAACGCTGTCACTTTGGAAACTCGCAAGCCTGGTTCAAGAGCAAGTTCAAATTGCGTCACCACGGGGCCGGTATCGATCTCCGCCACTTTCACATTCAGATTAAATTCCTGGAATGTGCGTTCGAGTGTCGCAGCAGCAAGTTGTGCTTTTTTGGCAAGCAGTTCATACGGAAAATCTTCCGCATCATCGAGCAGGTCCAACGGCGGTAATTCAAAAGGGACGGTCTCTACTGCCTCCTGGAGTTCATAATCCTCATCAAAGTCGTCCTCTTCTGCGCGAACCCCGGCAGGTGGATTGACTTTAAAAGGTAGCGTGATTGATGGTTCTTCTTCGTGATCGTCAGCTAAAGGAACCATTTCCTTTTCAGTTGATTGTTCTGATGATTGTTCTGGGGCACTCTTTCCCTTATTCAATAATTTATCGAGGAGTGACGCATTTTGATCGGTATCGTTTTCGATAGAATCAGCATCAGAAGAAGCGATCGCTTCATCGTGACCATTTAACTGTTTCATGGGTCGAAACTTTTTATGTAGCACAACAATCGGTAGCAAGAATGTACTTTTCAAAATGGCAAGTGCGAATCGCTCTGCAGAAAGCATCAATCCACCCAGAAACAGCGTGAGCAGTATCAGGATTGATCCGATCAGCGAAAAGTGCGTTTCGAGCATCATGCCTCCCATCGCGCCGAGAAACCCGCCACTTCCATAGAGAGCAGGTCGCCCAAGCCAGGGGATAAATAGATTCATTGCGGTTGAAAACGAAAAGATGATCAAAGCGATTCCCAAAACTCGTAGCAGTAAATCTTTGAGCGGACGTTCCGAAAACAGACTCATATCAAAAGCGATAATCGAGATCACAAGAATATAGCAGGAGTAGCCGAAGCCTTTCATCAAACCGTAAGAAGCAAAAGCGCCGGCTGGTCCGCACCAGTTGGCAACCGCTTCAGGAACCGGATAAACGGTCTGGGAAGGGGCATCGGTCGGGGTGAAGCTGAGCAAGCTGAGCGCAAGAAACAAGATGCCGGCGAAGATCGCCAGTGCTGCAAGATCGGTTTGTAATCGACGATAATCGATCATCACATTCTTACTGTTTTTTCTTGCGGATGATAAGGAAGGAAAGCAACAGCAGGGGGACGGTCCTCCATGGCTCGTCCCCCATGTGCTGCTATAGCTATCCGAGACCGATCTCACACAGAGAGTCTCGAATAAATCAAACACTCGAAGTGGCAAGTCGAGCGTTCAATACAAAAACAATCTCAATACAAACCTACCACCTAAATGAACCCGTGTTGTAAAAACGCAACATTTCACGTTGATTTCCTGCAACATCGCTGGTAATTGGTTATGATTATTCTGTTTAGGAAAGATTTAGATGTGGGGTCGTAACAAGTCATCAGACTGTAACGATTAATTAGAAAGAGTGGTTCCAGAAGTTGAACAGCAGGGAAAATGAAGAAACATAGAGGTAGCTCAGACAATCCGTTTAGGATTATTTGTGAGTCCGTAGGTTGGGTCGAGACCCAGCTTTGTGGCTCCCATGTCAATGAAAACCTTTGTAGCCACGCTCGCCAGAGCATGGGAAATGCAATCGCGACTCATCCACCGAGTTCAGAGACCTTCGTGCTGGGTCTTGACCCAGCCTACGGACTTGGTGATTTGCTCGCGGTGCTTATCACAAAAACCGAGACAAAATCCATCACAAAATAAAGGAATAATATAACGATGAGTTCATCAAAAAAACTGTTTGATCGCAGGGATTTCTTTCGGGCCTCGGCTACCGGGGCGGCGGGATTGTCGCTTTCTGGCGGCTTGGCTTTTGCCGATCAGTCGGGCAGCAATGTGACCGATTCCCCATCGGTTTTTGCAGAACCTGTCCGGCAATTGCAAGTGATGGAC
>JAJRTM010000828.1 GCA_024278285.1 Planctomycetota bacterium | reverse complement strand
CGTTACCAGGAAAGAATTCAAGCAATGAGTGCAGATTATTCTCGCGAGATGGAAGTCGCGATACGGGCGGTTGGGCAGGCGGCGGTTTTGTGTGATGCGGTCCAAAAGAAAATTAGACCCGATGTGCTGGAAAAAAAAGACCGCAGTCCGGTCACCAAAGCAGATTTTGGTGCGCAGGCATTGATCAGCCGTGCTTTGTTGGAAGCGTTTCCGAACGATCCGATTATCGGGGAAGAAGATGCTGCCGAGCTTCGCGAACCACAGCAGCAGCCTTTCCGCGATGCCATTCACGACGAATTCAAAGCGATCAAAATTGAAACAACGCAGGATGAAATTCTGAGTTGGATTGATCGCTGTAACACCCAGGAATATTCAAATCGTTTCTGGACACTCGACCCGATTGACGGCACCAAAGGGTTTTTGCGAAAAGGACAGTACGCGATTTCGCTTGCCCTTATTGTTGATGGAAAAGTGGCAGTCGCTGCGGTCGGCTGTCCGAACCTTCCGAATTCGGTTGTTGAAGCTGATTCTAATGAGCAGGAAAGAGGGTTGCTTTTTACTGCCATTCGCGGCTGCGGAACAGAATCGCGATCTATCTGGTCGCTGGAGAATCCGACATCGGTTACTGTTTCATCGCAGAGTGATCCGAGCAAGATGCGTTTTTGCGAATCGGTTGAATCGGGACACAGTTCACATGGTCACTCTGCTCAAGCGGCAAAAATCCTGGGCATTACCGAAGAGCCAGTGCGGCTTGATAGTCAAGCTAAGTATTGTGTTGTCGCGCGTGGGGAAGCAGATATTTATATGCGATTGCCAACACGCCCCGGCTATCAGGAAAAAATCTGGGACCATGCAGGAGGTCTGCTTGTTACTGAAGAAGCTGGCGGAACCGTAAGTGACATCAACGGCAAGCCACTCGACTTCACACGGGGCAGCGAACTATCTGGAAATCGTGGTGTCATCGTCACCAACGGCAACGTGCATCAACAAGTACTCGATGCGCTGCGTGAAGTTGGTGTGGAATAAGCAGTAGGAGTTTGTGACGGATGGATTGGCAAATCGTGTTCACGTTGGCGGTTGTCTCAGCGGCAATCATTACGCTGGTTCGTTCGCGGGTCGGGCCAGATATCGTCCTGTTGGGTGCCCTCGCTTTTTTGCTGCTTGCAGGAGTCGTTGATACCGAAGGGGCGCTACACGGGTTTTCAAATTCTGGTCTGTTTACGGTTGCTATGCTGTTTATTGTTGCAGAAGGTTTGAATCAGACCGGCGCGATCAATCAACTGGCTCAGTCTTTGCTCGGTCAACCAAAATCGATCTTCGCAGGGCAAATCCGACTGATCGTTCCTTCTGCCATTATGTCTGCTTTTATCAATAATACGCCAGTCGTTGCGATGCTATTGCCTGTGGTCAATGACTGGTCAAAAAAGTGTGGCATCTCGGTCTCGAAATTTCTGCTTCCCCTCAGCTTTGCCACCATTTTGGGGGGAATGTGTACGATCTTCGGCACAAGCACAACGCTTATTTTGAATCAGTGGTTTGCAGAGGCTGGCTTTGAACCGATTGGCCTGTTTGAAATCGCATACATCGGCGTTCCTCTCGCGATTGCAGGACTCATTTACTTATTGATTGCAGGGCGCTGGCTGCTGCCGGATCGTGTTTCTGCAGAGACACAGTTTGATGATCCACGCGAATATACAATCGAAATGATGGTCGAACCGGGTAGCCCGTTGGTGGGGAAATCGATTGAAGCAGCCGGGATGCGAGCACTCCCCGGACTCTATTTGATGGAAATCGAACGTGAGGGTGAATTGCTTCCCGTCATTTCTCCAGATCGCCACATTCTCGAAAACGACCGCCTGATTTTTGTTGGCGTTGTCGAATCAATTAAAGATCTGCGCAAAGTCGCTGGTCTGAAACCAGCCACCACGCAGGTCTTCAAGCTCGATTCCGAACGCTCGCATCGTTGCCTGATTGAAGCGGTCGTCTCGAACACCTGCCCGGTGGTGAATCAGACAATCCGCGATATGAATTTCCGAACGCGATACAACGCTGTCGTGATTGCAGTTTCACGAAACGGGCATCGCATCCGTGGGAAAATTGGTGATATCGTTTTGCTGCCAGGCGATACATTACTGCTCGAAGCGCATCCATCGTTTGCCGATTTACACCGTAACAGCCGCGATTTTTTTCTTGTCAGCCGAGTGGAAGATTCAACCCCTTTGCGTCACGAACAAGCCTGGATGGCTCAAGTAATTCTCGGCGTGATGGTGATTACTGCGACCGTTCTCGGGTTTGGCATGATGAAGGCCTCTCTGTTTGCAGCCGCACTAATGATTCTTTCCCGCTGTGTACGAGCCAGCGAAGCACGCCGTTCCATTGATTGGTCGATTCTGGTCACCATTGCCGCGGGGATTGGTCTCGGTGCAGCGATGGAGCAAAGCGGCACCGCGAACCTGCTGGCGACTTCTGTCATTAACGCTGCCGGGAATAACCCACTGGTCGTGCTGAGTGTGGTTTATGGCATCACGATGGTCATGACAAACTTAATCACCGCCAAAGCAGCCGGAATGCTGATCTTCCCGATTGCAATCACCGCAGCAACCAACCTGAATGTCTCTGCAACGCCTTTTGCAATCACCGTGATGGTCGCCGCAGCCGCCTCGTTCGCATCACCGCACGGCTTCCAGACAAACCTGATGGTCTACGGCCCCGGCGGCTATCGAGCCAGCGACTTTCTAAGAGTAGGCGGCCCACTAAGCCTGCTCCTCTGGGCCATCAGCATGGCACTAATCCCCATCATCTGGCCATTTTAAGAATATTGTTTCAGAAAGTATCGCCGTAGAGTACGCTGTACAGTTAGCGTCACTCGCGGGCCCAGATTGCTTTTGAAATCTGGGCTGACGACGTCAGCAAGAGGGTTGTATGAGAGCTTTCCCAATCATTGTCGCCTTGTTGACAAATCACCCTTTCCCCCATGCCTCTTACGGCTACGCCGCCTCGCGTTGTCAAAGATTGTTTAATTCCGCTTCAAACTTAAATATTATGATTGAAAATTCTAGACAAATGAATAGAACTTCTAGTCCAATAGCTGGGTAGTAGTTTAGTTTCCTTTATTTTTCCAGTTCATGATCGTATATTCTTTGTCTGAGCTACCCGGTTGAACCGTTCACTTGGACACACAGCAAAGCAGGCAAACAAACCATTGAAAAATAACTGATATGAGAGATAACATTCGCGTAGGTCAGCAAACGTATTTTGTGGCGGTGCTCTTCGCACTGATGCTCACTGCGTTGGCGGAAACTGAATCAAATGCGGCGGATGTCGTTAATGCGGACGTTTGCATTTACGGAGGCACCTCTGGAGGAGTTGCAGCGGCGATTCAAGCGGCGAGAATGGGGAAGCGAGTCGTTCTGGTGGTACCGGGTCGGCATCTTGGCGGCATGACATCGGGTGGCCTCAGTGCAGTCGATATCGGTGACCCTCGGACTGTCGGTGGAATCACACGCGAATACTTCACGCGGCTTGTCGCTACTTACGGAAAGAAGCTGAACTGGAGTCAGGCGTTTCAGGGGAAAGGAGGACCGGCGACCGGTGGTGCGTACTCAATTGAACCTCACATTGCCGAGAGAATCTTTGATGAACTGACTGCCGAAGCGGGTGTGATTGTTTTGCGTAATGCACGGCTGAGTTCTGTGAAGAAGGACGAGGCTCGCATTACCAAATTGATCATCGACGATGGGCGAACTGTTCAGGCTAAGATGTTCATCGACACCACCTATGAAGGCGACCTGATGGCGGCTGCCGATGTTAGTTACACATTGATGAGAGAAAGCAATGCCAAGTACGGTGAAAAGTACAACGGTATTCACTACACCAAAAAGTACACCCCTCGTACCGGTCATCAACAACCGCGAGCAAACGGTCGCGTGCCCGGTGGACAAGGTGTCTGGGATCGCGATTTCCCTCTTGATCCATACATAATTAAGGGCGATCCATCGAGCGGACTGCTCCCGTTAGTGAATCAGGGAGAACCGGGAAAGCAAGGGGAAAGTGCCGAGGGAGTAATGGCGTATTGCTTCCGTCTTTGCCTGACAACGAATCAGGAAAACATGATCCCGATCAGGCCACCAGCGGACTACAACGCCCGACAATACGAACTGGTCGCTCGTTTCATTGAAGCATGTCTCGCTAATGGGGATGACATGGATCTGCGTTGGTTCAGCAAGCGTGACCCGCTACCAAATTCTAAGTGGGACTTCAACACTGCAACCTTTGGAGGCAATCTACCCGGAACAAGCTGGGAGTGGCCCGAAGCGACTTATGAGCGTCGAGTAGAGATCGCCCAGGAGATCGAAAACTATCATCGCGGCCTATTGCATTTTCTCGCGACGGATTTGCGAGTGCCGGAAAAAGTTCGCAACGATGTACTGCGGTTCGGCTTGCCAAAGGATGAGTTCACGGACAACGGTGGCTGGCCGCATCAACTTTACATCCGCGAAGGTCGCCGAATGGTCAGCGACCTCGTTCTGACCGAACATCACACCTTTGGAAAAAAGATCGCCCCGAAATCAATCGGGCTTGGCTCGTATGGCACCGATGTTCATGAGATCCGGCGGATCGTGAAAGATGGTGTCGTCGCTCGCGAAGGAAAAATCGCAGGCGGACGCGGCGGCTTTGGGCCTTACCAAATAGGCTACGGAGCCATCATTCCCAAGCAAGCTGAATGCGTCAACCTGCTTGTCACTTTCGCTCTTTCTGCCAGCCATACCGCGCTGGCAAGTATCCGCATGGAACCGGTCTTCATGATTACAAGCCAGTCGGCAGCAACGGCAGCATGCCTGGCGATTGATGGCGATGTTCCGATTCAAAACGTCAATTACGCTCAACTCAGAAGCCAACTCATTGCGGACGGACAAGTCCTCAGTTGGCCGCCGCCGGGAGTAACTCGCAAGACTCGAAAAGTCCATCATCCTGCGAAGCTTCCCGGAGTTGTACTCGATGACAAAGACGGGATGTTCACCGGGAAGTGGACAACAAGCAGCGGACAACCCTCTCTCGTCGGAACGTCGTATCAGCACGATGGTAACTCCGGTCAAGGTCATAAATCTGCGACGTTCACGCCGAACATTCCAATCGCTGCAGAGTACGAAGTCCGCTTACTTTACACATGGCATGCAAATCGTTCGAGTAAGACAAAAGTGACAATTCACAGTGCTGATGGAGACAAAGTCGTTACGATCAATCAACGAGAACCAGTTCTCGTCAATCGTATCCCACGTTCGCTGGGAGTTTTCCAATTCAACAAAGGTACGTCCGGGCATGTGACCGTCTCAAACACAGGCGCCAACGGTTACGTTGTCGTAGATGGCGTCCAGTTTGTGCTGACGAAAATCGTTCGCAATAAATGAGCAGCCATATAGAGTCTGCTGTGTAGGCCTGTTTCGGCGAACCATTATTTGCTATTGTTGCGAATGTTGTGATACCGAAGGAGGGGGCCAGATTGCTTTTCCAATCTGGGCAGACGGAGTCAGCAAGAGAGTTGTGCGAGAGCTTTCCCAATCATTGTCGCCTTGTTGACAAATTACCCTTTCCCCAATGGCTCTTACGGCTACGCCGCCCCGG
>JAJRTM010000006.1 GCA_024278285.1 Planctomycetota bacterium | reverse complement strand
TTTTACGCCGCAGGCACTACGGTCTGTCTTTTTTCGTCGAGACACCAATGAGGATTCGCAACTCAGTTTCAAAGAATATTTACTGCCTCTGAAAGATTTGCCGCACACGTTTCGCAGCAGATTTGTTGAGCGAGACACCAACGCAGATGGTAAAGTTTCAAAAGAAGAATATATCGAAAACGAGTCAGCGTACCGAAACAGGGCTGATGATAAAATAGCATATGAGAAGCGATTGATGGTTATTGAAGATAACCTTCGTTTTGCAGATGTTAACCAAGACGGAGCTTTGTCAATGCAAGAGTTCGCTGATATTCAAAAGGGTAATAAAAGATTAAATCGTAAGCAAAAAATACGTGATATTGCCTACCAAGGAGTAAGTGAAGAATCGAATATTAGATTTTTTGGACTTCTTTGTTTTACTCTCTTATTGATGATCGGTATGGTCTGGCTTGCACTTCGTCGTAAATGAGATCAATAAAAGGTTTGAGGAAATACCATTTCAGAGCACCCCACGGAGTTACTGATGCCAAAAATGATTGCATTTCAAAATTGAACCCACCAATCATTATTGGAAACTGAGTGGTATTGATGAATTTGGTAGAAGTAACCCCACAAAAGCGAAAGGTAGACATGCCGATTGTTGATACTCCAATCCTAGTGCATGACGAGCATCGCTCCTTGGATCACCCTGCACTCTTAGAGGAATTCGGAGTTGGTGATAATAAGGGGTTATTGAATCGTGCTATCGGCACCGCTGGTGCTTTATTGTTTGCGGTTGTTGTTATAATAATTCTCTATTTTGTAATAAGTAATATCTATGCATTTTGGGACAATCCGCTATTCAAGATATATAGCCTTCTTGTTGCGGGTTATGTCCTAACGCGATTTTCCATGGCTGCTTTTTATCGACCACCACAAATCACTGGATTTCAACCAACAGTAACAGTGATCATTGCGGCAATGAACGAAGAATTATCAATACGGAAGACTATTGATTATATCTATGAATGTGATTATCCAGTAAACAAGCTCCAACTCATTGCTGTTAATGATGGATCAACAGATGAAACGCTGAAAGAAATGGAACTCGCAAGCTTAGTCTATGCGGGACTAGATATAATTTCTTTTCACAAAAACCGAGGAAAAAGGCAGGCAATGGCAGAAGGCGTGAAACAAGCTGGAGGCGACATTTTAATTTTTGTTGATTCAGACACTTTTCTTCGAAGGGACGCTCTCCAAAAAATTGTAAGAGGTTTCTCGGATAATTCAGTAGGAGCGGTTTGCGGTCACGCTTTTGTTCAAAATGCCCGGCAGACAAACTTGACGCGAATGCAAGAAGTGCGGTACTACGTATCGTTTCGAATTCTGAAAGGAGCTGAATCAATTTTGGGTACAGTGACATGTTGTTCTGGTTGCCTTAGCGCGTACAGAAAGAGTGTTGTTGATAAAGTCCTAGATAAATGGTTAAATCAGCGATTTTTGGGGGCTGAAGCAACTTTTGGCGATGACCGAAGCCTCACCAATCATGTGCTACGGAATAACCGAGTCATTTACGACAGTGAAGCAATATGTTCAACCATTGCACCATCAACCACGCGTGTTTTTTTTCGACAACAACTGCGTTGGAAAAAATCTTGGATTCGAGAAAGTTTAATCGCATCCACTTTCCTTTGGAAGCGGCACCCACTTTCTGCATTCTTTTTTTATCTTCAGATTTTGATTTGTCTTGTTTCTCCTTTGTTCGTAACCGCGATGTTGATTGCTCCACTTTTTGGTCTGGGTAGGTTCTCTCTGATCTACGCCTTCGGTGTATTGCTTGTGGCTCTACTTTATGGTTTGTTTTATTTAATCAGATTTCGCGATGGATTATGGATTTATGGAGTCATTTTTCAGTTTATTTACTCAATCGTATTAGCTTGGCAAAACTACTATGCAATCATAACTATTCATCGAAATCACTGGGGGACACGTTAATGATGCACTCTACGGTCAATTCAGATTCACAAAGATTTCCTTGCATCTTTGTGAATCGTATTGTGTTTGTGCATTCCTGCTGTGTGTTGGAAGCAAAGATATGAAATTACACAACAGTGCAGTTCCACTTTTAAAATCGAAAGACTGGCAATCTGAAAGCAGCGGTGTATCGATTCCGGAAACAATCGTTGTCATCGGGTTGATAGGTTCTATTATATGCCTCATTTTTCCTTTAATGTTGCATACTCGTGAAGCATCTCGGTTACACAGCTGTCAAAACAATCTTCGTATCTTAACGGAGGCGGTACGTTGCTATCATGATACATACCGACAACTCCCTCCTGCTGCCTTTTGGGACACAAATGCAACAGCTTCAATTGCACTACACCGCTCAAACCAGATTGAGCTTATTACTCGACAAAACTGGGTTCAACTTATCCTCTCTTATATTGGAGAAGCATCCTTGTCTGAGCAGTTTGACCCCTTGCTCCCCATCGGGGACGTACATCATTTACATCCCAGGACAACTCGCTTGAAAGCAGTCACTTGCGCGAGTGATCCTCACAATAACCTTGAGAATTTCCACCAGTATTTCCCTTCCGAAGATAGCGAGCTTCCTATAACTTTTGCACGCGGAAATTATGCTATCAATGGAGGCACTCAATATTTCGACTTTGTAGCTCCATCAACCTCTCACCCAAACGTACAATATGGTCATTTACTTTTAGATAATAAATCCCGTCTTTTTCAACTCTGGGGGAATGGATTAGCTGGAATAAATAAAACATTTTCCTATCAGGATTTTTCAAATGGACAATCAACAATGATTGCTCTGGAAGAAATACGGGCGGGTGTCCATCCGCTCGACCCGAGAGGAACTTGGGCACTGGGACAACTTGGAGCTAGTATTACAGGTGCTCATGGTGTCAATGGAGACGACTATGGCCCTAACAATCAATGGAATCGGGCTGATGACATCCTGGGAGGAGGGATTCTCCATGAAGTCTTGGGTGCAACAAAGTTGCAACAGGAAGAAATGCCTTGTGTGTCTTACATTGATAGGAATCAGCAAGCCACAGCTCGCAGCAAGCATTCTGGTGGCGTTAACGTTTCCTTTCTGGATGGAAGCGTTCGATTTATTTCTGATAATATTGACTCAAGCCTCTGGCACGTAATGCACTCTCGATAAACTCCAGAAGAATTCTTGAAATCTAAATTTGAAGCTCGCCTTAAATCAGATGATTTTACACACGAAGCAGCTAGTAGAAAAATAAACAAGCCGATCAAAGCAACTGGTTTGTTAAGTATTGTGAATTCCATTGGAATGAAATTTGCGAAAGTCCCAGCAGGAAAATTCCAAATGGGAATCCCTGATTTGGGCAATAATATCAATCCTCCATCTGAGGTTCCTGAACATCAAATTCATATTACCCAGGACTACTTTCTGAGTATGCACGAAGTTACGGAACAGCAATATAATATCATAATGAGAACGGCAGAAGAGACTGAAGAAAAGAAGGATTTTCCAATAGCAAACCTCACTTGGTTTCAGACCCAGTCATTTTGCGAAGCTCTTTCAGATCTCCCGACAGAAAAAAAAGCTGGAAGGCGATACCGCCTCCCTACAGAAGCTGAATGGGAATACGCTTGCCGGGACGGAAAGAGCGCGCCTTATCGATGGCACAGCAGACGTCTTGCTACTGATCTGACTGGCGAAGCGGGTGGAATTGCCCCGCCTCTACCTTTGCAGCCTGTAGGTTCCTTTCCTCCCAATAAGCTTGGCCTTTTCGATATGCGAGGCAACATATGGGAATGGACTGCCGACTGGTATGACCGTGATTATTACACGCGTTCTTCAACCAAAGATCCGCAAGGTCCAGCAAATGGATATATAAAAGTTGTCCGGGGAACGGACTGGAGATTTACTGGTGAAAGATGCCGTATTGACTATCCCATGCTGCCCCCTTGGAAATCAAGCCCGATGGTTGGGTTCCGAATCGTTTGCGAATTGATAGAAAAACATGAATAATTGAAGAAATAGACGGTTTTTGTCAGTAAATTACATCGTTTTTGAAAGTGAAGTTACTATTTTTTATGGAATCATAAATTGCTTTTCTTCATCGAATATGGCAGAATCAGGTGGTTTTGTCTTGGTCGGATATTTTCGTACTGACCACTAGGAAAATCTAGCTCTATTCTTGGATCCCCCCCAAGAGTTAGTGGTCCATTGATTATTTGAGTGTGGGTTGTTGAGAATGAAGCTCACGTATCAATATCGTTTTGAAGATGAAGTATCGGAACCGGTTGAGTTTCCAGTTCTTGTGCAGATGGTGCGTGATGGGAAGTTGGTTGCTGATGATCTTGTTAAGCCTGAGTGGAAAACTGATTGGCATCCAGCGATTGAATTGGTCGGACTTTTTCATATGGCTGGGCGGAAAGACGCCATCCAGAAGTGGGAAGCCGAACAAGCTGAGAAGTTGCGTCTGGAAGCAGAGCAGGCAAGTGAGGAGTATAACCATGAGAGTGGTGAACTATTCATCGATGACTTGAATGAGATGCTCGATACTGCGGAAGATTTTTTGGATCTGGAGAATGACGCCAGAGACTCACAAGCCCGGGAAAAAGAATCTGAGAAGGAGTTAGCCCTCACTGCAAGGATTACGAAACGAATCAGTAATACTATCGCTGAGGCGATGGGAATTGCTTCAAAGCGTGATTCTGATAAAGAACGCTTATCTGTTGGACAAAGAGTTTCTTCTTATTTTGGTGATGACGTTTTGCATAAGGTCTTTCGATGGGGGACGACACTTGCGGCAGCTAACCTGACTGTTTATGCCATCCTCAGTTGGTCTGAAACAGAACTGCAGCGTTTTCCCGATCAACAGATACTGAAACTCGGCGGCAACATCTTCCCATTCTGGGGATGGTGCTCGTCCAACGAATACCTTCTGCTGCTCATTAACACAACGCTCGTTTGTGGTCTGCTCACATATTTCGGTGCGATGAAACTGGAATCCCTTGCGGATGATTGAGTTCAAGGTACTGCAATAAATACCATTCGTTATAGGTCGTTGACATTATTTGATAGCTATGAAATGAGACTGAATCTGATGAAATCAGAAAAAAGAAGACTAGGTGAGCATGGGTTTACACTCATTGAGTTATTGGTAGTGATGGCAATTATAGGAGTGTTGATGTCACTGGGACTAGCCGCTGTGATGCGATCAAGACAGACCGCACGTAACACTCAGTGCAAGAACCATCTCCGGCAACTTGGCATTGCCCTTCAAGGTCACCACAGCCAATTCGGAAAGCTACCAAAGGATGGTCAAAACGGCTGGGCTTATTCGGTCTTCATTTTACCAAAACTTGAACAGACGCCTTTGTTCGATCAGCTTTCCCCGCTAACGACACCGCTTACCAATACAGCATCAGCATCTGTCGGAACAACAGATACAACTCTTCCAATATTTCGTTGCCCACACTTTAATAAAGAGCCTCGTCTTTCAAATGATTTCGGCAGATCAAATTACATTGGAAACGGAGATATTTTTAACTATCAATTTGAGTTAGCTGACGTTTATGATGGTGAAAGCAACACAATCATGGTGGGAGAGACTCTCAATGATCATGCCTGGGCTCTGCCTGGAGTTGGAAGTTGTTCCACGGCCCCGAATGGTGGTGGATCATTTGGCAGTAAACATACTGGAGGAGCCAATTTTGTGATGTGTGATGGCTCTGTGAAGTTTATTTCCGAGTCGGTCGATCAGGCGACATTCCAGGCTCTCGGGACCACCGAGGGGCGTGAAGTCATTGGCGAATTCTGAGTTCATCACGGAATGAGTGGACTTGTTTTTTCCAAGAAGTAAGGTGAGGTAAATGAGACAAACAGAAAACGATTGCAGAGAAACTCCCAATCATCCGAATGGAATCTCGAAACTTTCCGGTTTCTCAATGGTCGAACTAATTGTCGTGATGGCAATAATCGCTTTGTTAATTTCTTTGGCGATCCCAGCAATCACCAAAGCTCGTGTTGCTGCCCGGCGTATTCAGTGTGTGAATAATTTGCGGAATATCTCTTTTGCCATCATGCAATTTGAACAAAACAATCACCGCTTCCCTGCATCCGGTTACTACTTTGATCCCCTGACGGGACCAGGAGGCTCACACCATAGTTGGGCGGTCTCAATCTTGCCATTTGTGGATCAGAATAATTTATATGACAAATGGGATTTTGACAAACCGATTACCGACATCGTCAATGAACCATTGGCTCGATCCTACATTCCCGTATATATTTGCCCGATGGATCTGAGCCGTAGTAAAGAAAAAGAATCCGATCAAAGTTATGCAGTCAATGGGGGTTGGGGATTTACTATTCGTACAGGAAGTGGAGTGGGGGATTGCCCCATGAATTGGCATGGCAGTCGACTCGATTTCAATGGAGACGGTCAAACTTGTTCGGGAGATCAATCATTGGATGATCTAGACCGAAAGATCTTTAAAATGACAGGACTTTTTTTTCTTGAGAACTGGAAATATGGTGGTACGGAAAGACATCACTCGATGAACAGTATAAAAGATGGCACCTCTCAAACGTTCCTCGTGACTGAAAATGTCCGAACTGGTTATAGCCCAGGTAGCAAAACATCAACATTCGCATCTCCGGATCCATTTCTTAGCGCATTTTATGTTGGAGATCCTTGTTTGAATGGAGATTGCTCTGGCGGAAACATCGATTATTCACGGTGCAACTTAGGTGACAATCAAATCAATAGCGGGCTATGGGGAGCTGAAGGAAGATCGCCGGTCCCAAATTCTTTTCATGCCAGTGGAGTCAACATGGCATATGCAGATGGTCATGTTTCATTTCTTTCCGAAACAATAAATGGTGCTATTTATGCGGCTCTGGCGAGTCCTCAAGGAATGTTGCTTTCTGATACGCCACTCGCACAGCAAATAGTCTCGGGAGACTCGTTTTGAGTGATGAAATCGTGTCAAATAAAGTAGAGATGGATACTCATGAGCATCTTCAATCTGAAAGCGAGCAACCATCAACCGATGGTTTAACGGGGCCGGTCGTTTTGATTCTGGTTGCAATTTTAGGAGCGGGGTTTCTGCTACGCACCCAGCACCTCTCTACGATCAGCTTCTGTTTTCATGAAGCCTGTTCCTGGAGAATCAGTCAGTTTCCGATAAGCGAAAGGCTGGATGCAATCTCTCGTGATGCTCATCCTCCACTTTACTATTTTGTATTGAATGGCTGGATGGCGGTCTTTGGAAATGGTGTTGTCGCAGCTCGCAGTCTGAGCATATTCTTTGGACTATTAACCGTCCTGGCAGCCTGGTGGTTCACACGCATTGCAATAGGACATTTGCAGAACGAAACAGGAAATCAAGAGAAAGGTCTGGATTACGAAATTGTTCCGATCTTAGCAGCAGCTTTAGTTGCAATCAGTCCTCTCCAAATAGAAATGTCTCATTTTGCCCGCCCTTACACAATAGGTACGTTTTTGGCACTCCTGAGTGGAGTTTGTGCACTACGTGCAGTTCGCGAGCCTTCTATAGTCATCAACTGGGCCTATTTTGCTCTGGCAACTTCTGCACTTTCGATGACGCATTACTACGGTTTGTGGACACTCGCAGCCTTCATGTTCTTTATCGTTCTCGAAGCGATCATCAGCCTGGCTCGTAGTGGTTGGGTAGCACGCACAAAGCAACTCCTTACAGGGGCAATTCTATCGGCTTGGGGCATCCAGATGATCTGGTTACCCTGGATGTCAACATTTTTTTTCCAACGAAATCGAACAGACGGTCAACTATGGATGCCACCATTTAGTTTTAATGGCTTTAACTCTACGATGTGGAGGATTATCACTGGTGGAAATTACTCAGAACTCTGGCCTGACTACACATGGATTGCCCCGGTACTCTTTCTATTGGTAGGAATCAGCTTGTTGATTTCTCGATCCCCCGCTAAACGGCTTGCTGCGTTTGCACTGCTCATTCCACCAATTGCTGTTGTTGTCTACGGTTTGTCAATTCGAAACATCATTGGAGTACGTTATTTAATCTTTGCACATGTATTCTTCCTCATCGGATTGATACTTCTTTTAGGGCGTGGGAAACTTCTTTATCTGCGTTGGGTTTGTTTATTGCTTGTCTTTTCTTGGTCAAGTTACTGGGCTTACCAATACTCGGAACATCGAGATTATCTTGCAAGTTTTCCCGGAGTTAAAACCGCCGTTTTATATCTCAATAAAAACCGTGTTTCCAACGAGCCAGTCATATGTAGCTCACCATTTGTACTGACCATTGCACTGAAATATATTGATCAAAGCGAGTCGATGTACACAAAGTATTACGGGAACCACCGATCCAATATCCTCAGTGGCCCAAGTCTTAAACTCTCAGATTACGAAAATGTCCCCGGTTTATTAAAATCTCAGCCCGAAACACTATGGACGGTTGACGCTATCGGTTTATTTGGTGGTATTCATACTGTTGATGTTTCTAGTGAATATGTCCTCATCAGTGAAGAAAGATTTCCAGAACGCTTTAGTTTCAGAATGGATCTGATTGTGAAAAAATATCATTTGAAATAAGCCTGAGACAATTTGCATATGAAAATTATTGTACTGTTTGAACAACGCTTTTGTTTCCAGTAAGATGCTTTAGGCGCTATGAAAGAACGGACGTTTTATTCATCGGCTCGCAGTCGCAAAACGGGTTCAGCAGGACGTGCAAAGGGAGTTTCTTTTCAGAAACGTTTGCTTTCAGAAAGATCGAATCCACCAGACAACAATCAGCAGCAAGTTGTCAAGTTGCCCTGTTCTCAACAAAACTCTCTTCAGTCAGTTGACCTTTCAACGGATCAGAATGTTTCTGTTGTTCTCAATGAATTGTTCGCGCAATGCGAAGCGAATGAGGCGGCTGCTGCCCTTGTGCCTTGGTTTTGTGATGCACTCCCCTCCCCCAAAAGCCGCAAGGATTACTTTGCTGATCTCTCTGCGTTTTTTGCCTTTATGCGGGAATCTGGCATTCATCCGTTTGATGTGATGGGCGATCATGTGCGGCTTTATAAAGAAGCGATGCTGCAATCTGGAAAGAAGGCAGGCACGGTGGCTCGTGCGTTATCTGTTCTTCGTGGAACGTATGAGCAATTCGGCAAGAAAGGATTTGTGGCCTGGAATGTTGTGAGTGATATCCAGGCAGTCACTTCGCCGCGAGTTGATAAAAATACGACTCCTGCACTGAGTGAAAAAGAAGCGATTGCCCTACTTGAAGCACCGGACAGATCGACTCCGCTGGGGATGCGGGATCAGGCGTTACTGTTTGTTTATTTCAAAACCGCTTGTCGTAGTAGTGCCATCGCGAAAGCCAAAGTTGGTGATCTAGGAGGCTGTCCGGAAACGGTGTGGTTAGGTGGTGTTTTGAGAGTGAGGATTTTCTAAACCCACTGAATGTTCTTGTGTATGATTAATTCTGTTGCCATGGGGAGGAAATGGAGAGTCTACGATTGATGCGAAGACTGGTTCGCTGAAAATATAGCGAGTTATCCCTTCAAAATGCCTCGTTCAGTTTGTTGCAAACGCACCGCTCCTGAACAACTTCAACAGGTTGTGAGTGATACAAACCAGTTTCCATTCTCCTTTCATGTTCTCAAGGCCCCGCAGGAGGAATTGGCGGAAGCCCTGACAATGTTTGATCTGGCCGAACACCGGTTCGTTGATTGCCTTGCGGCGAGCATATTCCTTTCGCCCCTTCTTCGTTCGCAGTCGGCGAGCCATCTTTTGTTTTGCCGTCTGATTTTTTGCAGGACGACCTTTCGGTGAAGACGGCACACGTTCGTTATGTTTTTGACGACCCGTGGCAATGAACAGATTATTAATTCGATCGTTTGAGTCCAACTCTGTCATGTTCTCTTCGCTGAAATAG